>CAIPUQ010000140.1 GCA_903868295.1 uncultured Roseiflexaceae bacterium | reverse complement strand
TCACACCGAGGGAACTGCCGTTGACAGAGAAGCAGTTCAGCCATTTGGTCGATACCGTGTCACGAATCCATGCAATTGATGCAGACAACCCGGCGCTTGCTGCCGTACCGCGTGAGCGATTTGCACCGGTATGGATCGATGACATTGCCCCTGCCATAGACCGTATTGCACTTTCAAGTCATGCGCTTTACTCGATACTTTGTGCAAAGATTGCACTTCTGCATACAGCGTTCCGTGCTTTTCGAACGCTCGCACACAGACTTGCAGCGATGCATCATCCCATGGTGCTGTGTCACACCGACATTCATGGGTACAATGTCGTCATCAACAGTGACGATGTCCCTCTGCTTATTGATTGGGAGGGAATGACGATCGCCCCAGCCGAACACGATTTGATGTTTTGGACTGCTCACGAACACTGGCGGCTGCTCTACGAACGGTATCGATCGCTCCATCCGCGGCATGTGATCGACAACCAGCGCCTCCGCTACTATCAAGGGCGACGACTGTTTGAGGACCTGATTCAAGACATCCAACGCATCGAAGGTGAGCCAGTCACTGACGTCGAACGCTCCACATTGATGTCATCGATAGATGCTGTGAGTAGCGAGATCATTGCTTGGGGAGAGATAGACGCGTAGTTTGACGTAGAGGTGATCACATGACCAACCCACATGCTGATGCATGGAATCATGATCGGACGATTGTCCGTTTCCCCGATATGGCAATTGAAGTCGTTGATGAGCGCTTTCGAGAGCTGATTATTTGGCAAGAGGTAGTGGAGCGGCTGTGGACTGGTGGTCGGTGGACAGAGGGACCGGTGTGGTTCGGCGATGGTCGCTTTCTGTTGTTTTCTGATATCCCGAACAATCGAATGATGCGTTGGGATGAGGTGACCGGTCTTGTTCATCCGTTTCGTGTGCCCGCCCAAAACAGCAACGGCAACACCCGTGATCGACAGGGACGGTTGATTACCTGCGAACATCTGACGAGGCGTGTCACACGGACAGAACACGATGGGTCAATCACGGTATTGATGGATGCATATGCAGGCAAACGACTCAATGCACCCAACGATGTAATCGTTGATACCACTGATGCTATATGGTTTACTGATCCAGGTTGGGGCATTACGAACGACTACGAAGGAGACGCGGCCACTCCTGAACTCCCTCAGCATGTGTATCGCATTGACCCAATGACTGGTCGGGGTGCAATCGCAATAGAGGGGATTGAACGTCCAAACGGGCTGTGCTTTTCGCCAAACTCCGACGCGCTCTATGTTGTTTCGCGTACCAATCTACTCGTATATGCAATGGTAGATGGAATCCCTGTGAACGGACGAGAATTTGCTCGTCTGCCACGTGGCAACTACGATGGATTGCGTTGTGACCGTGATGGGAACGTGTGGGCGGCAACGGGGAATGGCGGTGCAGGGATAGACGGCGTGCACTGTTATGCACCTGATGGCACGTTGCTCGGGCGGATCCACTTACCCGAAGTCTGTGCGAATGTGTGCTTTGGTGGCATCAAACGGAACCGGTTGTTTATGACCGCCAGTCGGTCGTTGTATAGTGTGTACCTCAACACCCGCGGTGCATGATCCAAAAGGAAGAACCCCGCACCTCTCAAACGGAGGTGCGGGGTTCTTGTGTGGAGTGGGTTATTCGGGCATCGAGAAGATGAGAATCCGATTGTTGCCACGGTCGAGGACGTAGATTTTGCCGTCTGCGCTTGCTGCAAGACCGCTCGGATTGAGGAACGAGGCATTGTCTGTGCCGTTCCCACCCCAGCGGAAGCGTTCGTTGCCGTCGATACCGGCAGATCCGACTGCATTCCGTTTGGGGACCGATGCATATGCAACACCGTTGTAAACGGTCACATAGGGGTCGTCATACGTTTGTGCTTGCCAACCAGCCACCTTCCAGAGTTGGATTGGAATGGTGTTGACACGGCCGTCTTCGTTGCCGAGGGTCGAGAAGTACTGGACGCGGCCGTTCCATGTATCGCCGACGATAACCGCACCATCGACATCGACTGCAACACCGACAGGTTCGTTGAACTTGCCAGGATCAGCACCGAACGAACCCCACTGATAGAGGAAGGCCCCGTTCGAGTCGGTTACGACGATACGCTTGTTACCGGTGTCTGCGACAAAGACTTCGCCACGTTGGCTCACTGCAATACCACGGGGACCAAAGAACCCAAGCGGATTGGCAGCATTCCCAGCTTCGGTGCCATCGGTAACCGATGCCACACGACCTTCGCCGAAGTCTGTCGCTCCGGTACCCCACGTGGTGATCCAGTCACCACTGGGTGAAAGTTTGACCACACGTGCGTTCCAGGTATCTGCAACATAGATTGACCCATCTGGGCCGATTGCGATACCACGTGGTTCGTTGAACTGATTGGTCCCATTGCCACGGGTACCCAGTGCACGTTTTTGGGTGCCATCAGGGCTGTAGATGAGAATTTGGTTCAGATCCGAGTCCGCCACGGCGACCGTGCCATCACGACCAACGGCGATTCCTCGTGGGCCAGCAGCATTATCGAGATTAATGACGCGATCGGCGACCATTTTGAAGGTTGGCGTTGTGGTTGCAGCAGCTGCCCCGGCACTCGAGCCAGCCAGGTCTTTGCGTACCCAGGCTTCGATTTGACGTCCACCCAACGACAAACCTTCGGGTAAGTCGCGGTACATCAAATACTTCCAGGTTGATGCCCAGTGGCTCGTGTCGAACGGCCAGAGCAACGGTGCAAGCAAGGATGGGAGCTGGGTTGTATCGAGTTCTGGACAAGCCTCTGCGGCTTTGCGGGTGCTGAGCGAGCTGAAGTAGTAGCTCCGGTACCCTTGACCAGTTGGGTTACATTTGTCGCCTTCGGGGAACCACCAGTTGAGCTGGCCGTCGTAGAGTTTGACATAATTGGCTTCCAGTGCGGTCCGCGTGCCTTCCGTGATGTGATTGGCAGACGCAAGGACCATGGGGGCCAAGATTTGTTCGTCGCTGTCTGGTGCTTTCACATTAAACGATTCGGCGGTTGCTGTTTCGAAGAATGTTGCATCGCGGCGTTCGACCCGTTGCATATGGCGGAAGTACCACTGGAACGGCCAATCGAGGCTCCCATCGCCGTTTTCGCCACCGGTGTCGATGATGAATGGCATCGACAAGCCACCCGCATAGTCGTCGCTGCTCCGCTTCGTGCGGGTTTGGTTGATCGACAGTTCGAGAACGTCTTTTGCGATGCGGGGAACGTCAGGCGACGTCTGGGTATAGACCATTGGGTCGCGTGCCGAGTCTGGTGCTTCGAAGTTGACCAAGAAGCTCGAGCGGATGCTGTACGCACCCAGCAAACCAGCCACGACGACGACCCCGATACGACCTGCGTGTGCATAGCCAATGGCGCTTGCCATGGTAAACAGTGCATAGAGCGAAGCGGCACCGACCAGCAGCGGGAAGCCTGCTTGTACAACCATGTTGGTCGTAGAGCCGTCGTTCAGCTTCTCGATACCGACCGCTATCGAAAGCAGTGCGAGCAGAATCGTCCCTGGGATGTACCAACGCGTACGACCGAGGTCGGTTGGGATTTTTGCGTAGAGCTGCAAGAGCCCCCACACAACCAACATATACGCGGGAAGGCTGATGTGAATCGAGAGCCACGGCATTTTCTCGCCTGCCCACGAAAAGAACACCAACGCACCGACAAACCAGTACAGATTGAACGCAGTGAACAGGCTCAACCGTGCGGTCGCTGTATCGACCGCTTTGGTCTTGATGCGTTGCACGGCACTGGCCACTGCAGCGACAACGATGCTCAGCGCACCGGTGATGGCTAGGGGCTCGTGCAGACCGAGGATCAGCAAATAGTAATACCACGGTTGATCACCGCGGGCGACGTTTTGTTGAGAACCCAGCCAATACGCCAGTCCCTGGTACATCCCGTCGAGAATACCGACCGGGTAGGTGAAAAAGTTGCCGTACAGGAGGACAAAGATACCAGCAGTGATGCCGATACCGACGTAGACGTCTGCACGCTGATCGCGCCAAACATCCGAAAACAGTGGGGTGAGGATCTGCTCACGTGGCCACAGTTGCATGATGGCCAAACTGATGCCACTCAGAAAGAACAGCACAAACGCAAGGCCACTGCCGTTGAGGGTGTCGGTGATATCCCCGTTCCACACACCAGCAAGGATCAGTGCTTCGAGGACGACCGATCCGATGGCGATGCCGACCAGCGCCATGGTCAGGGTACGTGTCTCAGCGCGCTCGGCCAGGAGACGAAGTCCGACAAACCAGAAGAACAAGAACCCAATGATGTAGTAGAGTTCGTGTGTGGTCAGTGCTAACCCAATCCCGGTAGCCATCAGCCACAACCATGATTTGTCACGGCTGTCGATGAAGCGGAAGAACCCAACCACAATCCAGAACACCCACAAAACCATGAGGGCGTCGTGTCGCGCAAATCGGGTGAAATAGAGGAGGGTTGGTGCAATCGACACAATCGCGGCCAACAACAACGTGCCGCGTTTGCCGAAATATGGCTTGAGCCACAATGTCGACAAGGTCAGTCCGATACCAGCAAGCGCCTCGGGTAAGCGTGCTTGCCAATCACCGTCACCAAACAAGAAGAACGACACAAGCGTCAGCACGTACAATGCCGGCCCGTGATAGACCGGGTCGTAGCAGTACGTCGATGACGTCATGCCACCGGCGCAGGTAAATCCGCCGGCACCGGTCAAGAATCGCCACGAAACCCATGCGTGGATGGATTCGTCGTGGTGCATTGCCATGTCGCCGAGACGGACGACATGCAGCAGGACACTCGCAATCAGAATCAGGACGAACGCGATTCCTTCCCACGTGATTTGTGGTAGGGAAAGTTGGCGGTCGAGCGTGTTCGGCTTCTCAGTCATAGTATCTCCCACAGCACAATTATCGAGCACCTAGTCCGAGGGTCATAAACGGGGCAATCGCAGGACGAACGGCCACATAGAAATCAGACGAACCGAGCGCGGCACCGGTGTCGCGGAACAACAGGAAGCGCCACGTTCGGATGGCAGTATCCTGATCCAACGGTTGTCGTAATACCTTGGTCAGCAACGAAGAGTTCTCGTTGGGTGCTTCGGTGAGCCAACCCGGTGGGAGTCGATAAATCTGGTCTTCGGGGAACCACCAGCGCAACGGGTACTTCTGGATCAAGAAGCCTGGCAGGGTATTGTCATCAATCGACGACAGATTTTCGTCAAGCACGACAATTGCCATCACGTCGTCAGCGGGTACACCCGGTGCACCTGCAGGTTGTTCGGAGTGATTGCTGAACGGCCGCAGGTACCAGTCCCAAACGGTCTCGTTGTCGTGCCAGATGGGCATGCTCAAGTCACCGAATCGGCTCAGGGATGCCTCGCGGAGGTCACGAATGACACGCAGTGCATCGGGGGAGGTTTGGGTATAGACCAGCATTTCGTCAGCGGTATCACCCGTGATGAAGTTGATGCGCCATGAACTACGGAACTCATAGAGTGCCAAGGTGCCACCGAGTACAAAAACCAACATCCCGGCGCTCCACAAAGCCCCATGACTCTGGTAATGCGACAGCGCTATGACGGCACAAATCACCACGAACCCGAGTGGAATCCATGGTGCCAAATACGCATATTGGCTGTCAGGATGAATCGCGAGAGTTAACAGCGTGGTTGCGGCAAATGCCACAATCGCTGACATGCCGACGATAGCCACCAGAGCACTTTTGCCGTCGGTTTTGGTGCGATGCTCGCGGATCCAGGCGTCGATGAGTTGGCCTGCACCCCAGGCTGCCAAAAATGTCAGTGGGGTAAGCGGGTGAATGGTCAGCCAGGGCATTTTTTCGCCGGCCCACGAGAAGACAAAAAATGCTCCTACAGACCAATACGCGAACAGCATCCCCATTGCCAGGTGAACCGTCGGTTCACTCTTGGTGCGGAACATGCGTATCACCCGGACAATCACCAACACCACACTCGCGAGGGCTGCAATCACAATCAAGGGTTCGTAGATCGACAACATCACCGCATAGTAATGCGTTGGTTGACCACCACGTTTGACGTTGTGTTGGGCAAGCCAATACAACAACGAACCTGTCGTGCCACTGATGACACCGACTGGATTGCTAAAAAACGAACTAAAGAACAGCGCATACGGAATAAACGCCAATCCTACGGCTTTGAGCAAGCGATTGTCAGCTGCCAGACTAGCATACGCGCGAATCATGCTGTTTGGCGAGGCCTGGGCACGCATCCAGTGGGTCTTGCCGTTGCTGTCGCGGCGCATCCAAACCAGGTACCAGAGCCCCAAACAGCCCAGAATGGTGAACGTAGCTGCCATCAAAATAGCGGGGTGGCGGAAAAACTGATACAGCTTGAACAAATACACGCGCAGTTGGTTGTCTGGTTGGTGACGGACGCACAATGCATACGTGTTATCTACTGTTTCGAGCGCACCAAAGCCAAAAATTGGGCCAGGTGCTTTGGTCTGAATCGGGTTGTCAATGTAGTCTTCGAGTGGTTCGCTCGGGCAAATGTAGTTGCCATTAACCCGCGACACCGTGATGTCTTCGGTCGGATTCTCGGCGGGTTGCGCTTTGCCGGGGAGGATGAAGACACAGGCAACGATCAAGATGCCGATCGCTCCGACGCCAATCAGTGCAGGTCGCCAGACATGCCAGAAGAACACCGCTACCAAGACAGGCAAGAAAATTGCAAGGTACAAATATGCTGTTTCGAGATCGGTGAGCATGAACGAGAAGGACAATGCGCCGATGATCAACCAGCGTACATCGCGTTCACGTGCGTACCGCACAATTGCAATCAACACGAGCACTTCGAACAAGACGGCATAGCTATCGTGTCGGAAGAATCGACCGATATACAAAAAGACCGGCGAAAAAAGTATCACCACTGCAGCGATAATCGTACTGGTACGACCAAGCTCTTTGCGTAGCAGGAAGGGCGTCATGCCCAGTGCAACGCTAAATAATGCGGGTGAAAAACGGGCCGTATAATCGGAATCACCAAAGAAGAAATACGAAATAGCGCCCATGATGTAGAGAAACGGACCGTGCAACAACGGGTCATGCACAAATCCGAGGCCGGCGTAGAGCGAATAAGAGTAGTCGGCATGGAGCGTTTCGTCGTGATGCAACGCTCGGTCCCCTAATGCCCAAAAACGGGTGAGGACACTCAATGCCAAAATGGCGAGGAACACGATGTGTTCCCACGTCAGCGTGAAGCGCTGCCGAGGTGTCTGTGCAAGTGTCTGTTCTGTCATATGCTATCTGTTCTCAAACATTCATCGCGAGTCGGATACCATTCGCACCGTTGCACCATCGCTCAAGTACCTCCTTTATGCATGGGTATGCCGTAGGGAATTGTTCGCGACATACTATGTTTATTAGTATTTTACCGCATAATCGCAAGGTTTTTCTCACGGAAACTGGTGTTTTCATGAGAGAGAACGATTAGAGATCTGTTCCATCAAGATGGGTTGCGTCATTATGGCGGGTGAGTTGCCACTCGCGCCGGCCATCGTGCGGACTTGCACGTTCAATCCAGGTTGTGAGTGCGGTGTTTCGTGCAGGGAATGCAACACGCGTCCGTGCACCAGCACTCAAATCGAGCGCCCAGAGGAACGACGCTTCGATGACTCCGCCGTGGCAGACGATCGCAACACGTTTGCCGCGGTGTGACTCAGCAATCATACTCAGTACGCGTGCGCAGCGGACAGCAAATTCGTTCCAGCTTTCGCCTTGCGGGGCAACACGGGTGTGGACATCAATAATGCCGCGGTCGAACTGAGGATACCGTTCGGTTACCAGCGCATACGATAATCCATCTGCGTCCCCTACTCTGAGTTCGTGTAAGTCATCCTCCCACGTGACGGGCAGGCCGATGGCGGGTGCCAAAATCGTCGCCGTCATCCGTGCACGGTGGAGCGTACTGGCATAGAGGACGTCAAATTGATCAGGTACATTGGCCAAGCGATTATGGAGTGCTGTGACCTGGGCAATCCCGCGCCCCGTCAATCCTCGACACGTCAAGGACTCGACCATGTTCTCACTATTTGCATACGATTCACCGTGGCGGATCAGCGTCAACGATGTCTGCATTTATGCGTTCCCTTTCATCGTCCGGAGCGAAAATGCCACCCGGACGACGAGGAGCACAAACGTAGTGACACAAACGGTAATAATTGCGAATGTCAGGGGGATTTCCCGTTCCATCCAAATGGCGCGCAACGCAAGCCCCATCAACGCACTGAGCGGCGCCCACGACAGCGTCTGAATAATCCAGCGCTTGAATGGTTGTGGTCGTTGGAGCCCCGTGAGTGCACTCACCGTGAGCCAACTGATGATGAACGGTAAGCCGGTGCTCAGAATGGCAAGAAACTGGTTTGACTCGGCATGGGTTTGCCTGCCGATTGCCGCAAAGAGCAGGAGTGCCACGATATCACCCGCGATAACAAACATGGGATTGATTGATTTGGCTGCCGTCATGACGAAGTTCCTTCTTTCAGATGCATACAACGAATAAGCGTTACTTCCGGTGTGTTACCAAGCCGAAATGCGCGCCCGCTTAATCCAACAGAAACATGCAGATGAATCGTACCAACACGTAGTGTGCCATGGGTGTAATGACGACCAAATCGCGGTTTGGCCAGCGGGCCAATACCCGGTACGCGTACATGACCGCCATGCACATGACCAGACAGCTGCAACACGATGTTGGGGTAGCGTTTGGCCTCGCGTACCGCGTCGGGTGCATGAGCCAACAAAATAATGGGCATGCCTGCGGGAGCGTCACGTACCGCCTGGTCGATATCCATCCGACCATGCCAGACATCATCAACGCCGGCGAGCCAAACGCTGCATTGATTGTGCTGTATGGTTATACCCTGGTTTTGGAGCATGGGCACTCCGGCGAATGATAATGCAGTGCGGACATCGTCGATACCCTCTGCGTAATCGTGATTGCCTGCAATTGCAAACATCCCACTTGGAGCATGCAGTTGACGCAAATACCGACTGAGTCTGGTCAGTGCTGGACGATTGTTGACGAGGTCCCCCGTCAAACAAATGAGGTCTGGTTTGATGCGTTGCAAGGTTTCGATGGTCCAAGCGAGGTTGCTGTCACTGTGCGGTTGGCCGAGATGGATGTCGCTGATTTGTGCGATCGTAAAGCCGTTGAGTGCCGAGGGGAAGCGGGGGTCTGCAATGGTACGTTGCACCAGTCGCGGATGGGCAGGTTCGTGGTGCCGACCATAGCGCCAGAGCGCACCAGCGGTAAATCCGAGTGTGGCAAACGCATGCCACTGACGCTTCCACAGGAGCAGACCTACTACTGCTCCGCCCAAAAGCACAAGCAGACGCCATGCTACGCTAAAATGAACATCTGACGGTATTGCGATTACTGGAATGACCGCAGGTTGTTCCGGTGATTTGATTGAACGTGTGGGGGTCTGCATGCGGTGCTCCTGCTATCGACAATGGTACTATACCCGAGCATGGTGTGCGATATCTGCCGACGCAATCGAGGAGAACTTGTATGGCGCCCCCTCCAGAGCGACTCCGTGACGGTGCGACCCCGGGATCGACACAGATTTTGCATCGTAACGCCTACAAGTTCCGTCCCGGCACTGGTCGCCGGCGGCGCTCGTCGTGGTGGTTGTTTTTTGTGATTACCTTTCTTGTGGTGCCCGCAGTTGCGGTCTCGTACCAGCTGGGGATCATCTGGGCCGCAATTGGGGCCAATGATCCGCGAGTGGATCGACCTGCGACCGTACCGACCAATGGCTATACCGTGTTGTTGGTGGGCGTCGATGACCGCAGTGATGGCCGCACCGATGGGATTCGTAGCGACACGTTGATCCTTGCACGCGTCAACCCCACAACGGGCGCAATTGGTTTGTTGTCGATCCCGCGGGACACCCGTGTTGAAGTGCGCGGCCGCGGCACCAGCAAGATCAATGCTGCCTATGCCTATGGGTACTTGCACCCGCAAGAATTGTACGCAGACAACGTCAGCCAACAAGAATCGGGGATGGCACTCGCGGCCGAAACGGTCGAATGGTTTACGAACATGGGGAGCTATGGAGCACGCATCGATTACACCATGCAAATCAACTTCGATGGGTTCGCTGATTTGATCGACGCAATCGGTGGCGTGACGATTACGGTCCCCAAAACGATTGTCGATACGGCGTATCCGACGGCGGACTACGGCACTATGCGTGTGGAGTTTCTACAGGGCGAACAACAGATGGATGGGACCCGTGCGCTGATGTATGCACGCACGCGGCATCCAGACAGCGATTTTGGGCGAAATCAACGGCAACAATTGGTTGTTGCCGCAGTCGTCAACCGTCTTGGGCAGTTGCGCGCTCCAGAGATAGGCCGCTTGGCACTCGATGCGCCACAAATATTGGGCGGTACGCTCAAAACAACACTCCCGCTGACGAATCCGCGCATGGTGCTCGCTGTAGCAGCAACGATGCTCAATCTCGATGCCGCAAACATCGCTTCTTTCCGGATTGCTCCGCAGACAGTCAAACGCTACACCAGCGACGGCACCGATTTGGTCTGGGATCAGGAAGGCATAGGCTCCCTCACCGCTGAGTGGATCGCGAGTACTGGTACAGTAGATAGCCCCAATGATGCCCTCGTGACTGCGCGGATAACGGCGCTTGGTACATGGGTACAAACGAGCTGGCAACAGGTAGTCGGATGGTTCCGAACCACCACCGGTATCGGTGCCCAGGAGGGACTCGCACGGATACAAGTGCTCAATGGTGCACGTGTCGCAGGGTTGGCGCGGCGGGTCACGCAACAGCTCAACGCTGTGGGATTTACCCTTGATGCGCCCGGAGATGTGAGTGGCACAATCGCCGAGACAATCATCTACGATATCACCAATCACCCCGTACAAGCTGCGCAAATCACCAAAATCATCAATGGCCGTGTCGTCCAGGGTAAGCCACCGATGGACATCCAAAGCAATGCGGATATCATCATCGTCTTGGGCACTGACTTCGTGACCCCCTAAAGCCAACATGCGCAGCAACAGAAAACCGCCACACAGCTACTGTGTGGCGGTCTTTGTATGGAACATGTTGCACCCGCAAGTGACAATCATTAGGGAATGCGTATGGTGATTTGGTCAACAAATACGTCTGCGTCGCTGGTTGTAGGGATAGCAATCATCCCAATCCGGGCACTGTCCGAGATGCCTTCGACCGTCACGGGGTCTGTTGTGACGCCGTTGATGGCCAGCGAAACTGATGTACCGACGACGGTCACGGTGAGCTCGTTTTCGACGGCTTCGCCGCGTTTCAATGAGTCTGCTGTACCGGTACTGAGTTCCCGGAAGGTCGTGCCTTCACGGCGCACGATACGATATGTTTGGGACTCGGGTTCAATGACGATAGCCACAAAATCTGTCTCATCGCGGTAGCGTACAATGACGCCGCCAGACCCCTTGGTGACTTGGAGCGTGACGGTCATAACCACATCACTCTGCGCGATGGGGCGGTAGCTCCACGCTGCGTCACCCCCCTGCGCAGCGACGAGATGGAAACGTTTGCCGTCGTATGCGGTACTCCATGTCGGGCCTTGGGCTTCTGCCCAATTGACCATGGTGAAGTTGTCTTCGAAGAGTATCGAAGGATCGGGAGTCGGTGTTACTTCCATGGATTCAGGAGTCGAGGTGATGCGCGGTGTCCGCGTAACTTGGACGGTCGGCGTGGCTTCGATAATGGTTGCGGTCGCTTCGGGTGTTGCCGAGCTTGCGAAAGTACCAAAAACCCAGACCAGTGCAACCGTAACCAAAACAATCGCCACGATGCTGACCGTCAACCAACTGGTGCGTCGGATGCTCTCGTACGGCATGGTGAGCTGTCGTGCATTGATTGCGGATTCGGTGCTACTAAGCAACGATGCAACGTCACGATAGAACGGATTGAGTTGTTGCAAACGGCGCAACACTGCGACTGCTTGAATGAGTCTGCCCGCATTGATGTGCGCGAGCGCTGTTTCGTAGAGTTCACCTTGGTGGTCGCGCTGGGTGAGAGGACCTGTTGGCACTGGCATCGAATTACGCCCAATGCCACCGCCGGGCATGGTCATGTTGTAGTTTTCGCGCAGTTGATCATCACGCAGCACACGGAACGCTTCGTTGATGCGTTGGCTCCGCGCCCGTGCGTATGACTTTTCTTCGTCACTCGCCCGCATAAAGCGGTCAGGATGATAGATGGCAATTTCTTGGCGAAATGCCTTCTTTATTTCATTAATGGACGCACCACGTGCGACATTGAGTATTTGGAAGTGGTCGAATTGTTCGAAATCAAAGCCTGCCACAGAACGCCCCCCTGTCAAACCTAACTCGTATTTTACCATAGACTGCACACATCACCGAAAAAGCACCGTACGCTATGCGCGTACGGTGCTTCTCAGTGTGTATTTAGTCCATATAATCGAGCAAAAATCGGCTGGTGCGGAGTTTGCGCAGGGCTTTGACTTCGATTTGACGGATCCGTTCGCGCGTGACATTCAATTCTCGGCCGACCTCTTCGAGGGTCCAATTATGACCATCCTCGAGGCCGAAGCGGAGCTGCAGAACGCGGCGTTCTCGTTCATTGAGGCGAGAGAGGACTTCGAGCAATTGCTCACGCAATAGGTGGTTGGTGGCGACATCCGCAGGGGCGAGCGCGCGTACATCTTCGATAAAGTCGCCGAGATGACTATCTTCTTCGGTGCCGACGGGAGTCTCGAGCGAAATCGGCTCCATTGAGGTTTTGCGGATAACGCGTATGCGGTCGACCGTAATGCCCAGCACCTCGGCGAGTTCGTCGTCTGTCGGGTCACGACCATGGACTTGGACCAATCGCCGGGTCTCGCGCATCAGTTTGTTGATCGTTTCGACCATGTGCACGGGGATGCGGATGGTCCGTGCTTGGTCGGCGATCGCGCGGGTGATTGCTTGGCGAATCCACCAGGTCGCATACGTCGAAAATTTGAACCCGCGGCGATGATCGAATTTTTCGACTGCCCGGATGAGGCCCACGTTGCCTTCTTGGATGAGGTCGAGTAGTTGTAGTCCACGGCCAATGTATTTTTTTGCAATCGAGACCACGAGGCGCAGGTTGGCCGATGTCAAATGTTCACGTGCTTCTCGGCCACGCAGGATTTGCGCGCGCCAAGCACGCGCAGTGGTGCGGGCTTCGTCCGCCGAGATCGGTTGGACATCAAAATGGTGCTGCCAATCAGCAGAAAGCAAGGCTATTTTGGCATCGAGGTCGCTGACCATGCGCGTCGTCAATGTCTCTACCGCGAGGGTGAGTTCAGGCGCGGGCGACGCGAGCAATAACTCGATCTGTCCCAGTGAATCAGTGGTCTGCGCAGTGGTGAGGGGCAATCGGGCTACCAGTTGTTCGAGGAGCTGGCCGGCTTCGATAGCCCGTGCATACGCTTGTTCGGCCCGCGAATTCAATAGCTTAATGCTGCCGATTTCGCGCAGGTACAGGCGTACGGTGTCATTAAAGTTGACACTCTGCAAATCGGGACTGGCGTGTTCGACTTCTCCGTCTTCGTCTGGATTGGCGTCACTGTGCAACGTGTCGTGCAGGCGCTCAGTAAATGTGGTTGGTTGGTCTGGTGTGTATTCAGGGGCGGGAATTGTCATTGGGTTGAGTACATCGTGCGCGACGAGATCTAAGCGCTCTGCAATCGGTATGGGTAACTGCGGGTCGCTCACCAGAGTATGCAAGACACTTTTGGGTAAGGTCCAGCGCAGTATATCGATGATGCGACGCGCTTCGGTGGCCCCTGCTTCGGTGTCGCTCAGGGCGGTAAACGCGACATCCTCTTCATCGACCAAGGCGACGACTGCATCGTCAATCGTGTCGAGCGCCTCGTGAGGGGTTTGTTCTGCGGATTGTGGATCTGCTTGGTGTTCGGATGGGGTGTTCGCCATGAGTCCCGCCCTTATGTGTTCGAATGACGTGTATGTAGGTCGTCGAACGTAGAACTCCGTTTGGGGGTCATCAGTCGATTTAAATACTGCTGAATATCAGCGACGCGCGCATAGAGCGTGTCTGACTCGGCGTCATCGACTGCTGATGCCAACATCCGTGGCAGTCGTGTATTCCATCGTTTTGCTATTTCTCGTTGGACGATTGTAACACACTCCATCGCTTCGCTTGACACGAGGTATTCTTTGGGGAGTTCGACTGAACGGCCGAGGTGTTCGGCGCGGTGGCGCAGCGGCTCTGGCAACGTCGCCAGCCATTGGAGGACATCCCCATCATGGCCGAACGCATTGCGTGCGCGCCATATTTCGCGCAGCTCATCGTCTTCGGCAAAGAGGCTGTCCACATCACTCGCGATGCATTCTTGGGCATGGGGGAAATCCTGCAAGTCGGCAGTCAATTTATGTTGGACCGCTTCCCGGATTTCACTATTGTTGAGCATACAGACCAGCAAATACTCGGCTGCGCGGGCTGCCACCGTGGTTGTGCCAAGCGTCCCATCGCCGCCAGCGCTCGGTGTGGAACCCGATCGTTGGGAGGGAGGTGTTGGTTGTGCTGGACGGCTGTTGGGTGCGCCTGGCTTGGTACGGTTGGTAGGGGCTTGGCGGCGTAATTCACGGCGGAGAATCGTTTCGTCGACACCCAAAAGGTGCGCCAATTGTTGGACATAATGTGTTTGTTCGAGTTGATTGCCAATCTGAATGATGAGGGGTCCAAGTCGGTCGAGTGCGCTTCGTTTGTCGGGAAGTTGGTCGAGATCCAAGTCACGCGTCAAGACTTGAAAGTAAAAATCCATCGCAGGCAAGGCGTTTTCGACCAATTTGGGCCAGAGTGAACCATCGGTCGCCAATAACTCATCGGGGTCTTGGCCATCAGGGAGTTCGATAATGCGAATAGTCGCCTCGACCGTGCGACTCCACGACAATACGCCAGAAGGCGTTGGTACGGGCACCAGCGTTGCATCGAGATTATCGTTGAGCGTCTGCAATCCTTTGATGGTCGCTTTGATGCCGGCGGTATCGGCATCGAGTGCCAGATAAATATTCTTGGTGAGTTTTTTGATGATATGCACATGTTCGGCGGTGAGGGCCGTGCCGAGCGGTGCGACGACGTTACGAAAGCCGTGTTGATGCAGCGCTATGACGTCCACGTAGCCTTCGACGACGACAACCGCGTCTTGACTCCGGATTGCTTCGCGGGCCATATCAAGGCCGTAGAGTACGGCGCTTTTGTCAAACAACAGTGTCTGCGGCGAGTTCAGGTATTTGGGTTGGACATCGCCCATGGCGCGTCCGCCATACGCGATAATCAGCCCTTTGGCGCTCCGGATGGGGAACATTACCCGGCCGCGAAAGCGGTCATAGTGCGATCCATCGTCGCGTCTGATCGCCAACCCCGCTGCCACAACCTCATCTGCTGCGTAGTTTTGTTTGACCGTCAGGTAGTCAAATAGCCGGGTGCGCTCGTCGAGGGCATAGCCGATCTGGAAGTGCTCGAGCGACCATTCGTTGATGAGCCGTTTGGCGACGTACGCCCGCGCATCCGCACCATGCGGCGATTTGACGAGCATGTGTTGGAAGTACCGAGCGGCAGCTGCATTGATTTCGCCGAGGCGTTCGGCGACGTGGTCACGCTCGTCGTCTTGGGCGGTGCGCGGGGTGAGTTCGATCCCGGTGCGCTGTGCAAGGAGTTCGAGGGCTTCGCGGAATTCGATGCCCTCGCTTCGCATCACATAGTCGAACGCCGTCCCTGATGCTTTGCATCCAAAACAGTGAAAGCTTTGTGATTCGGGATATACCGTAAAAGCTGGCGTGCGTGTATTGGCATGGAACGGGCAAAATCCCACAAACGAGCGCCCCGTTTTGCGCAGTTGTACTTTGGCAGCAATCAGTTCGACGATGTCGATGCGGTCTTTGATTTGTTCGATGACACTGTTGTTGGTCATGTGTTGCGTCTATCCCAGACGTCGTCGTGTGTTACCCGCCCCAGGTGCGCGGGATGTAGATGTCTTGGAAGATTTGGGTTGCATACCGATCAGTCATCCCAGCCACATAATCGACGACTGCTTGGCGCAGTGGTTCGTCGCGTTTTTTGACGTTCGTCATGATGTCGGCAGGGATGCGTTCGGGGTGATTCATGAAGTGGGTATAGAGCAAATGGATAATCAAATCGACTTTGTGATCTTCGGTTTTGGCAGCCGAACCGAGGTAGACGTTTTGGTACATAAACTCGCGCAAGCTGTTGGTGGCAGTCAGGACTGTCGGGCTCATGGTGAGTTCAAACGGTTCGTGGGCGGGACCATCGCCAGTGGCCCACCAGTTTGTATCGATGAGGTCACAGACCATGGTATCGATGCGTTGGGCGTGCGTATCACCCAAGACGGCAATCGCATCCGGCGGCAGATCACGAGCATGCAAAATCCCTGCGCGCAGGGCGTCGTCTATGTCGTGGTTGATGTACGCAATCGAATCCGCTATTTTGATGATTTGACCTTCGAGGGTACTCGCGACCCCCCAGGCTTTGGAGCTGATGTCGCGGCGGCCTTTGGAGTGCATATACATGCCCTCGCGTACGACGTAGGTGAGGTTGAAGCCCGCACCGTTTTTTTCCATGACTTCGACGATGCGACGGCTCTGTTCGTTGTGCCGGAACGACTC
>CAIPUQ010000139.1 GCA_903868295.1 uncultured Roseiflexaceae bacterium | reverse complement strand
GGTGGAACCGCCCGGATGACTGCCAATACTGCTGTAGCATCGTCGTCTGGGGATGCGACATAGTAGTCGTCGATGGGCTGCGTGCTGCCGGTTGGATCGGCGAGGCGAATCCCCCACGCGGGTGCACAGACCAGATCGGTGCGATAGGGCGTTATGGCGGGGGTACCGGCGTAGCCATTGGCCAGGGTTGACCAGGCGGTCTGAAAAAGCGCGTCGTTCATTCTGCCTCCCGAAAGCTGACGTTGTGTTCAGTGCCGCACGCGTTCACACAATCCGATTAGACAGATGCGCAATCCGAGGATGCGCGCAACACCATGGGAACGACCGACAGCTATGGAGCTACGGGATTGGAGCAGATGGCGGGCTGGTGCGTGGCACGGGGTGGATGACCTGATAAGCACGATTGCGAGCAAACAAGCGTGGGATACGCCGTACTGCAGCCCACCAATGCCCGTTGATGATGGCCAATAGCCACTCGATGTGGTCGAGGGTGACAACCCCGCGCGAAAAGGTCATGGCGACACGCAGGGGAATTTCTTCGGCGGCGGCAGCAAACAACAGCTCGGTGGGACCACCCGGGTCGGGCTGGGTCATGGTGCGCAGTTGGCGCTTGATGATGCGATGAATAAGCCGGCCAAGCAACGATTCGTGCATGTCGACGATGGGCGTGTTGATGGTGTACGACCCGCGGCGGGGAACGGATGGCAGCGGGGGGCGACCGAGCAGTGCATGAAATGCTTCGGCCGGGAACTCTGCATGACCGAGATCATAGTATGGCGCCAACGCCGGGTTGTTGAGGGGTGCGACCACATCCGCCGATGCGAGATCGACGACTGCGGTACAACGGATGTCGCGGGAAGAGGCCCCGACTCGGATCTCGAAGTGACCAGACTCGACCAACCACGCAGCAACGCGGTCGTCATAGGCTGCAAAGGCGCGCCACGGGAGGTGGAACATCATGGTTGTGCGTTCACCAGCGGCGAGGTGTACTTTGCGAAACGCCTTGAGCTCTTGGTCAGGCCGAAAAAGCGTGCTGACGTTGTCGTGGACATAGATTTGGACGACTTCACTGCCTGCCAGCGTACCCGTGTTGATGAGGTCAAACGCCAACGAAACACCATCTTGTGCGGCGATGCTTTCGTCGGGCACGCGCAGGTTTTCGTAGGCAAATGTGGTGTAGCTTTTGCCGTGACCAAAGGGAAAGAGGACTGTTTTTCGTGCGCTGTCGTAGTAGCGATAGCCAACATACAGGCTTTCGCGGTATTCGACATCGTGCGGGGTACCTGGGAACGACAGATGGGTGGGATTGTCGTGCCACTGGTGGGGGAACGTCTCGGCCAATTTGCCGGATGGATTCACCGTGCCATCGAGGATATCGGCAAGGGCACTACCGGATGCTTGCCCTGCGAGATACGCTTCGACAATTGTGGGGACTGCGTTGTGCCAGGGCATTACCACCGGTGCACCGTTGCTGAGCACGACGACCACATTCGGATTGACATGGACGACGGCGTCGACGAGTTCGTTGTGGCTGTCTGGGAGGTCCATATGAAGACGGTCGAGGCCTTCTGTTTCGGCGATGTCGGGCAAGCCGATGCACAACACAACCACATCGGCTGTGCGCGCGATGTCGACAGCCTGTGCCAACAGATCAGGATCACTTGCATTTTTGCGGAGCGTATACCCCGGGGCATACGTTAGCAGGTGCGGATCAGGACTGCGTTGCAGGAGCGCATCGTACAGGGTATCGATGGAGGTCGGGGTGATGCGCGAGCTGCCGGCACCCTGGTAGCGCGGTTGTTGGGCAAACAATCCAATGACTGCGATGCGCTGGCGTGGCTTGAGTGGCAACAGTTGGGTGGCGTTTTTGAGGAGCACAATGCTCTCACTGGCAGCCTTGCGGGCAAGTGCGTGATGGACGGCGGGATCATATGGCTGCGGGTCGTCGTACGCCGGCTTGACCTGTTCGAGCAACGTCAGCAAGTGCCCGACGGAGCTGTCGATGGTAGCGGCACTCAGTGTGCCGGCACGGAGGGCTGCCGTAATGCGCGTGGCGTGGGCGTTGGCATTGCCGGGCATTTCGAGGTCGAGTCCCGCCTGGAGTGCGGCCACGCGGTCGTACACTGCTCCCCAGTCCGAGATGATGGCGCCAGAGTAGCCCCACTCGGTGCGCAAGATATGGGTTAACAACCGTGCATTTTGGCTTGCGAGTGCACCATTGACGCTGTTGTAGGCGCACATGACCGTCCACGGCTGGCCTTCGATGACTGCTTGTTCGAACGATGCGAGATAGAGTTCACGCAGGGCACGTTCGTCGACGACGGCGTTGATTGTCATGCGCCGGTATTCTTGATTGTTGGCAGCGAAGTGTTTGAGCGAGGCAGCAACCCCAGTCGATTGCATGCCCTGGATATAGCGGGTCGCGAGCGCACTCGACAAGAATGGATCTTCGGAGAAGTATTCGAAATTGCGGCCGCCGAGTGGCGAGCGCTTGATGTTGACGCCCGGCCCGAGGACGACACTGACCCCTTCGGCCCGTGCTTCGCGGCCAATGGCCGCTGCAACTGCTGCAACGAGTTCAGGGTCCCAGCTACTGGCTAGTGCAGATGCCGTGGGGAAGCACGTCGCGGGGACGTTGTTTGCCAATGAAATGTCGTCGTTGGCGTGTTGCTTACGCAACCCGTGCGGGCCGTCGGTGAGGACAATCGCCGGGAGGCCGAGTTGCGGAACGCCGTGCATCTGCCAGTAGTTTTGGCCTGATAACAACGCAATTTTGTGCGCACGCGAGAGTGCGTTGGTACGCACCAGACTCTGAGGGGGAGGAACGATTGCCATGCGCTGCTTTCAATAGAACGGGCTACGAGGCCTACGCTGGAGGGACTGATTTCTCATAACAGAGGCTGACGCCATCGTCCTGATATGGTCCGAACGCGGGGATGAGGCGAAAACCAAAGGATTCGTAGCGGGCGTTTGCTTCGGGCTGGTGAATACCTGTCTCGAGTCGGAGCAGCGGAATGCGCCGTTCTTGGGCGACCTGTTCGACATGCTCGAGGAGCTTCACCCCGAGTTTGTGGCGACGATATGCAGGCCGGATATACATCCGCTTGATTTCGGCGTACGCAGGCAGACACAGCAAGCCAATACACCCAGCGGCAGCGCCATCGACCCGCAACACAAAGAAGTCGACGCCGGCATCGATGAGTTGTTGGACACTATAGCCGTGCCGATGTTCGGGGGCATAAAAGGACTCGAGATACGTCTGTAACTCGTCGATCAGGGCAATTGCATCAGTGGTGTCGGGCCGTTCGGCAGAAAGGGTAATTTGCATGATGATGAATTATGAATGATGAATGATGAATTGGGCTTTGCCGGTACAACGTGTGGCAAGAGCGCGTGGGAGTCGAACCCACCAACGAGGCTCGTCACCCCGTTCGCCCGTTTTGAAGACGAGGACAGCCACCGGACCACATGCGCTCTCGCAGGTAGTATAGCATCACAGATACGTCTATGGGTATCATTCGAGCACTGATTGATAGCTACTGTAGGTACCTTAGGGCGGACGAAACGAGACCATGCAGAGGCAGAATCGTCTGGGTGGTAGAATATGGCGATAGACCGAGGAGGACCTATGAGCGATCACGAATCACCGATGTCGCGGCTTGACGAGCTGGTGCTTGGTTCAACCCGATATATTGCGTTGTTGGCTGCCTGGATTGCGACGACTGCGAGTTTGTTCTTCAGCGAGGTGCTGGGTTTTATCCCCTGCACGCTGTGTTGGTACCAGCGCATCCTGATGTACCCATTGGCGATTATCATTGCACTCGGCATTATCCGTAGAGAAAACGATGTACACCGCTATGTGTTGCCGTTTTCGATTGCTGGGATTGGCGTGTCGCTGTACCACTATTTGATCATCAAGACGGACTGGTTCCCCCCGCCGCTGTGCAAAACCTCGGTCCCATGCAATGTTGACTACCTCGATATTTTCGGCTTCATCAACATCCCGTTCATGGCGTTGGTGGCATTCACGATTATTACCCTATCGATGCTGATGTCACGATTGTGGCCGATGGACGACAGTGCCGCCGAAGCCGAGGGAATCGAGGCGTGGTTCCATGCCGATGCATACCCTGCGTATGTCATCATCGCCGTGGTGCTGGTGGTGATTTATGTGCTCGGCATGGTGTATGGACCAACCAAGGTGAATTAGGAATTAGTAGTTTTCAGTTTTCAGTTTTCAGTTTGCCGATTGACCAAAAACAGCAGAAAAACGAATCCAACGTGACGCTGTCGTTTGAGATTATACAGCGTCACAAAGCAAAATTACCGATAACGTTCAATCCTCAATCGGGGCATTTAACGATATCCACGAAACCGAATAGTGCCACGTGAACCGTACCTACAGCGACACTATGGGGCAGGATGTTCCTGCGTCTTCGTGAGTACGGCGATGAGGAGTTGGACGCATGTCGCGATGAGTGCTTCGCCGTGTGCGGCGGTTGCGTCGCGCGGGTCCGGACCACCAACACCTTGCGGATAGATAGCGCGGTCTGTGGGCAGTGCCGACAAATCGATGAGCTCGGGGTGGAGCGCGAGCATGAGCGACGTCTCGTTGATAGCGGCGTGGTCGATTTGGCTACACCAGGCGGGCCCGATGTCGCGGGTGACGCCGATCAGACGGATGCCGTACTGAGCCTCCCAGAAGGGTGCCATGCGGTTCCACAGAATCCGCGACGGGCCGTGCCCATCGGCGACCAAGGTCGTAAATCCGGCCCGTTTGGCCTGTTGGATGAGGTTCTCGAGCACCAATTGAAACAAGCCCTCGGGGAGCCAATAACAGCCGCCTGCCAGTTGGTGGGGCGGGGTGGTCGAATCAGCGTATTCCATCCCTTGCAGTGATGAACCATCTGCTTCGAGGCGGATGCGGTCAGGTCCCATGTAGACCGGTGGGAAGACGATTCCGCCGTATTGCTGTGCCACGCGTGCGAAGATGCCCGTCGGGATCATGGCATCGGTGCCGAGTGCGCCGTGTTCGCCGTGCCATTCGAGCGTCCCCAATGGAATGTAGCCGACGGCACAGGCGGCGAGGCGATCGCGGAACTGTTGCGGGCGCAGGTGGGTGTAGAACGGTGAAGTGGTCATGCGGGTGCCTCCTGAGGGACGGCAGTGATGCCGCAGCCTGCTGATTCAAAACCATACACGGGTTAGTACTTGAAAACGAATGTCAGTGTACAGCATGTGCGCGAATAACTGATACCTTGGTACACACGCTGCTGATATGTTCATTTGAGACATCAGAAAAGCAAAATG
>CAIPUQ010000138.1 GCA_903868295.1 uncultured Roseiflexaceae bacterium | reverse complement strand
GTCTGGCAGCCGACCAATGCAAAGATGTTGAGCGGATAGCTCATCACATATGCCGTCGCAATCTGCGGGATGGACATGCCTTTTTCTTCGGCGAGCTGCTGTACACGGTCGAGACGCTGGAAGTTGTCTTCGTGGCCGTACGAAGTGACCGCCAACTTGTCGAGATACGTCTCGAAGGTCGCCAAATTGTCACGGCGCAGACGACCCGAAAAGAATCCGCCGGCGAGGCTTGACCAGGTGAACAACGGCATGTTGTGTTTGGCGTAGTAGTCACGTGGCGTCTGCTGGGCAGGACCACTGATGGTAATACAGCCATCCCACGGCGCCTGTACTTGCATGGCGAGTGAGAAGTTCGGGCTGCTGGCGACGAATGGCGCCAAGCCGTGGGCTGCGGCGTATTCGTTGGCCTCTTGGACCCGGGTGTGGCTCCAGTTCGAACCACCATAGGAGAGAATACGACCGGCCTTGAGGTGGCCGTTGAGGGTCTCGACAATCGGACCGACGGGCACTTCGGGGTCGTCCCGGTGGAGCAAGTAAATGTCGATGTGATCCGTCTGGAAGCGTGCGAGTGAGTCGTAGATGTCCGCACTGATGTCCCACGGCGTGACGCGCTTGCGGTCTTGGCTGTGATGGGCACCTTTGCCGATGATATTGATTTTGTCGCGGATGCCACGTTCGCGGACCCATTGCCCGAAGGTGCGCTCATTGTCGCCGCTGCCATAGACGTGTGCAGTATCAAACGTGGTACAGCCCAAATCACGGATTGCATCGAGCAAATAAAAGCACGCTGGGATGGATTTCGAATCGACCATCACGCTGCCTTGGACCAAGCGCGAGATCGGGTTGGGGACACCGGCAATCTTCCCGTACTGCATGATGTTGTTCCTTCGTCATTGAACCTGAACGGATGAGCCTATTGAGACGCCACCGGGATTACTCCATCGGGTAGCGCAAACCCCATTGTTCGCGGATGCGATCCATTGCCTGCATGGTATGAATGGTATCGCTCCAGGGCATGATATCGCTCTCGACACGGTTTTCGCGGATGAGTCGGCCGATTTCGGCTGCTTCGTAGTGATACCCGTTGCCTTCGAAGGGGACTTCGATGGTCTCGGTCTTGCCATTTGCGATGACGGTGAGGGATTTGGCAACGAACCATGGTGAATTGATGCGGATGGAGCCTTCTGTGCCAATAATGGTCGCTTCCATCGGGGTGGTCGTACGGACGCCCGTCGAAAAGTAGGCCAGTTTGCCGCCGTGGAACCGCATGACTGCGGCACCCTGTTCGTCAACACCGGTCGAACCGATATCTGCCAGACCGGCAACCGAGTTAACAGCGCCGAGGAGCATCACCGACAACGAGACGCAGTAGACGCCGACATCCAAGAGGCCACCGCCACCATAGTTGAGGTCAAACAATCGACCCTTTGGGTTGACGTTGGTACGGAACCCAAAGTCGGACTGGATCATGCGCAGCTCACCGATAGCGCCGGACTCGATGAGCTCAACGGCTTTGCGAACGGCTGGCAAAAAGCGCGTCCACATGGCTTCCATCAGTGGGACGTTGGCAGCCTGCGCGGCTTCGATCATTATCTGCGCCTGGGCAGTATTGATGGCAAAGGGCTTTTCGCACAGGACTGCTTTGCCGGCATCGATGCAGCGCAAGGTCTCTTCCATGTGACCGGGATGGGGGGTTGCGACATAGATGGCGTCGACTTCGGGGTCGTGTGCCAAATCAGCGTAACTGGCGTGCACGCGAGGAACGGCATATTTGTCTGCAAAGCGTTGTGCTGACGCTGCGGTGCGTGAGCCAACAGCAACGAGCTTGGCGTCGTGCTGCGCTTTGAGGCCTTCGGCAAAGACACCGGCAATACGGCCAGTACCGAGAATTCCCCAACGAATTGGCGGCGTCGTCATCTTCGACTGCTCCTTGTGACTATTGGTGTGTTCCGTGGACGTGGCTATTGTACAACCAAATTGCAGCGTGATTGCGCCGTGTCTGGCAACGCCGATGTTTCGAAGAAGGAAGGAATCTGCGGCGACTGCTCATTGGCGCCCCAGCACTCCCGTTCGCAGTAGCGGGAAACCGTGGGCGGCCTTTGGCTTTCGTATACTGAAAAAGACACACAAAAAACGCGTCGCAGCGTACACTGCGACGCGTCGGGTGAAAACGTGCTTAGGAAATGACCTGATCGACAAGCTCGATGTTGGCCTTGCCGCCGTAG
>CAIPUQ010000137.1 GCA_903868295.1 uncultured Roseiflexaceae bacterium | reverse complement strand
ACGCACAATCGCCGGCCAGCGTTCGCTCAAATCGGTCACATCGACAAAGGGAATCCGCTCGCCCATGAGTGGCGCAACAGCATCGCTCCGTTCCTCAGCTGCCCGGGGGGCCACAGAGACTGGCTGCGGCTGTGCGCTCGGGACTGCATCGTGTCGGACCGGTTGTGGCACGGGCGGTTCGGCGGCTCGCGGTGGCTCACTTGGACGTGTATGATCTGCAGCACGAGGTTGCTCAGTGGGACGGGTAGTCTCGGGGCGCGGCTGCTCCGCACGTGGAGCCGGCGCAACCGGACTCGGCATGCGTGCCGGTGCAGGCGCCGCCGCAGCAGTCTGTGGCGTCGCAATAGCTTCGACGACGGCGAGTTCGAGGGGCAGTTGGCCATAGGGGCTCGTCCGCAACTCGAAGTCGAGCTCACTCAATCGCCGTAACCACGCGACAAGTGCACTCATCTGCGCACGTTGTGCTTGACTGCGGATACTCTCGGCTTCGCTCTCAGCCACATCGAGCTCGGTGCCCTGCGGGTCTGCTTTGACTAGCATGACCAAGCGCAGATGGTTGACGATATCGCGGCTAAACTGCCGGATGTCGGCACCCTGTGCTGCCACACGGGCCACGACAGCGAGTGCACCACCGACATCTGCACGGAGTAATGCTTCGCTGAGTGCCGTGATTTCTTGGGCAGCGGTGACCCCGAGCAACCCTTGTATCTGCTGCAACGTAATCGTGCCGCCACCATACGACATCAGCTGATCGAAGATGCTCAGCGCGTCGCGCATACTACCGGTTGCTGCCCGAGCGATTGCCTCGGCTGCTCCGTCTTCGAGTGTGATGCCCTCTTGGACGGCAATCTCGCGCAGATGGAGGACCGTGTCGGTGACATTGTGGCGATTAAAGGTATAGCGTTGACAGCGCGACAAAATCGTCGCAGGTACTTTGTGAATCTCGGTGGTCGCCAAGATAAACATGGCATGGTTGGGTGGCTCTTCGAGGGTTTTGAGCAACGCATTGAACGCCGCAGTCGAAAGCATGTGCACTTCGTCGATGATGTACACTTTGTAGCGGCCAATCGCCGGGCGAAACTGGACGCGCTCGATGATTTCGCGTGCGTCATCGACGCTGGTATGCGAGGCGGCGTCCATTTCGATGACATCGACGGCACTCCCGTCTGCGACCGACACACACATGGTACAGCTGCCGCATGGCCGTTCAGCCGGCTCGGCCAAGCAGTTGACTGCCTTGGCGAGCAAGCGTGCAACGGTCGTTTTGCCGACACCACGTGGTCCGGTAAATATATAAGCATGACCAATCCGCCCGTCAACGATTGCATTACGCAATGTGCGGACGATATGTTCTTGGCCGACGAGTTCGTCGAATGTCTGTGATCGGTAGCGCCGATAGAGTGCTTGTGTCGCCATACTGCCTCCATTGGTGTATTATATACAGATGTCCGTGCACATGTGAGGATGGAACTTTCGCCGCCCCCACACCGTCGTACCCATAGTCCTGCATCCCATGGAGGGTGCGGCTGACACACAGTTCGTGGAGTATGTATGAAAAATTTCCTCATCAGTGCGAGTCTTTTCTTTTTGATGGCATGCGCAAGCACCAATCAAGCGGCCAGTGACATGGCATATAGTTCAGAACCCGCGATGGGTGCTCCGATGGAGGCTCCGATTGCCGCTGACATGCCCATGGTCGAGAAATCTGTCCCGCCCATCGATGGTGGCGTGGCCGGTTCTGGCTCTACCGCACCACTTAATCCGGGGGAACGTCTGGTTATCCGTGACGCATCGCTGATCTTCCAGGTCGCTGACGTGGCAGCCGCCGATCAACAGATCCGCACCGCCGTCAATGCTGCCAAAGGCTATGTGTTGAGTTCTTCGACCAACGGCACAGACGCAGATGCCGTCATCTACATGACCCTCAAGGTTCCCAGTGACCAACTCGATGCGACTATCACGCTGGTCGAGAAGCTGGCCGACAAAGTGTTGTCGCGGAGCATGTCGGGCAGCGATGTCACCGAAGAGTACATCGACATGTCGGGTCGTCTCGTCGCCCAAGAGGCAGCCCGCGATCGCTTGCTCGAACTCCTCACGAAAGCCGAAACCGTCGAAGCAGCCGTCGCCGTCAACAGCGCACTGACCGACGTGCAGTCCCAAATCGAACAGCTGTCGGGCCGCATGCGATATCTGCGCCAAGGCTCACAGTTCTCTTCGTTGACGGTCGAAATTCGGCCCATTCCCACCACACCCATCGTCAACCCAGAGGGCTGGCAGCCGCTCGAAGACGCCAAAATCGCCCTCCGCGGCTTACTCGACTTCGCTCAGAACATCGGCACCTTCTTCATTGGGTTGGTCGTCTGGACCCCCATCTGGTTGCCGCTCCTGTTCCTCGCGCGCTACCTACGCAAGCGCTGGTTGACCCGCACCCCAACGCCACCGTCGGCCTAAGTACCCACGCCCCGTCTGCACCGCCGTTGGCACCATGCCAACGGCGGTTGTGTGTAGAATGCAGGTATGCGGATACTCGTCGTGCTGAGTTTTTATGCGCCTCACTGGACGGGGCTGACCAAATACGCGCAACGTGCCGCCGAAGGGTGGGCAGTGTTGGGCGACCAGGTGACGGTCGTCTGTAGCCAGCACGATCGAACGTCTGCGCGCGACGAAGACCTCAACGGGGTCCGTGTGGTCCGTTGCCCGACTCTTTTGCCGATCAGCCGTGCCGTCGTTGCACCAGGGTTCGTGCCGACTATCGCACGCCTCATCCCACTGCACGATGTGGTCATCATCCATACCCCGCTCCCCGAAGCATGCCTGGTCGGTTGGCTCTGTCAGCGCAGCCACGTTCCCTACACCTGTGTGCATCACGGCGACGTCGTCCTCCCCAACGGGCTGCGCAATCGGTTGT
>CAIPUQ010000136.1 GCA_903868295.1 uncultured Roseiflexaceae bacterium | reverse complement strand
TTTGTTGCGCTCTGGCGCGCGGTATCTACGAAGCGGAGACGAGCGCAGGGTCGCTGTGTTGGGCGAAGAAATCTTCGATCAAGGTGCGTGCATCGTCGAGGGTCGTCGATCGATGGACGTGTTCCCGCAATTTGGCAGCATAGGGCAAATCGACGGCAAACTGGCCGATGAGTTGCTTGGTCTTGTTGAGGCCCAAGCGCTCGCCGAGTTCGTCACGGAGCATTTCGATGTAGCGCACCAAAAAGTCGCATTTGTCGCTGGGTTGGGGCACAAACATCGGCTCACCGCGGCGCAGTTGGGCGATTTGCATGAATATCCAGGGGTTCTCCATGGCGCCACGGCCAATCATAATCCCACTGGCGTTGTAGACCTCGAGGCGCCGCAATGCCTCAGCGGCGTCTTTGACATCGCCCGACCCGACGACGGGGATAGATACGACCTCGCGCACCTCGCGGATGCGTGACCAATCGGCCGTGCCGGTATAGAGCTGGGCGCGGGTGCGCGGATGCAACGCCAGCGCTTTGATACCGGCTGCCTCGGCCATCCGGGCCGTGTCGAGGTAGTTGAGGCTGTCTTCGTCCCAGCCGGCCCGATATTTGAGGGTAACGGGGATTTGTACGGCTGCGATGACGGCCTTGATGAGTGCCTCCATCTTGCAGAGGTCTTTGAGGAGGGCCGAGCCATGCCCGCCGCCGGTCACTTTGGGTGACGGGCAGCCGCAGTTGATGTCGAGGATGTCGGCACCGAGGAGTTCGACGGTCTTGGCGGCTTGGGCCACCAAATCGGGCTCGTTGCCGCTCAGTTGCATGGTGATGGGGCGTTCTTCGGGCAGAAACTCGAGCTGATTGTGCCGTGACCGTGCCCGTGGGCTGACGCTGGCCGCATTGGTCATCTCGCTCGACACCAGGCCGCACCCGCCGAGGCTGAGGATCATGCGTCGAAAAATGCTGTCGGTCACCCCGACCATCGGTGCCAGTACGATATTGGGGGCAATCCGAATGTGCCCGACGTGATATTCGCTGGGAATATTCTGATATATACTCATGGGTAAACACGCTCCCTGATGCCATTGATTCGGCATGTTTTGTATTATACCAAAAGCACCAACGGAGTCCCATATGCGTACCGCAAATCCTCATCGTGCTGACATGTGCGCCATTGCGCACGACCTCGCCACGTTCTTTGCCCAATCGGCAGACTCCTACGACCGGGCTGGCACCCTGCCCGAGCCCTTTTATCATGCCCTCCGTCAATCGGGCTATCTGTCGTTTGTGGTGCCGCAGGAGCACGGCGGGCGTGGTGCATCACTGGCCGATATGGTGCGCACCCAAGAAATCTTGGCGGGTGGCTGTGGCTCGACAGCGATGGCGGTCGACATGACCGTGCATGTCATTGGCCGCGTGGGCCAGACCCAGAGCTACCCCGAGCCGATCTATGCCGCCATCTGCGCAGATATCGTCGCCAACGGTGCACTCGTAAATGCCGTCGCCAGTGAAAAAGAGCTCGGGAGCCCGTCGCGTGGTGGGTTGCCCGCTACCACCGCAACCTGGGACGGTAGCCAATGGCGCATCAACGGCCACAAACTGTTTGTCAGCATGGCACCGATGTTGCGCTACCTGATTACCAATGTCGCCCTGCCGGTGACCGCCGATATGCCCCATGGCGGCATCGCCAATGCGGTTGTGCGGGGCGACGCGCCCGGGTTGTCGTTCCGCGATACCTGGGGCGATGCCCTTGCATTGCGGAGCAGCGGTAGCGGCGACGTCCTCTATCACGACGTGCCGGTCGCCGACGACTGGCTTATCGAACGCAAATCTGCGGCTGCGACCAGCCCAGCCGAACCGCCCTACGGGATGGCCTGGTTTGCGCTGACGCTGGCAGGCGTCTACTTGGGGATTGGCCAGGCGGCCGTCGATGCGGTGGCGCGCTATGCCAACACCCGTGTTCCCACTGCGTTGGGCAAGCCGATTGCCTCACTGGCCACCGTGCAGCACCGCATCGGCGAGGCGAGCATTCCGCTCCAGGCAGCCCGAGCGCTACTGTATGACGTGGCCGATACCTGGAGCGAAGACCCTACGGCGCGGATGAGCCTCGGCCCACGCATCGCAGCAGCAAAATACGCGGCGACCAACGCAGCCCTCGTCGCCACCGATCAAGCCTTGCGCATCGCTGGTGGCTTTGGGATGACCCGCGACCTGCCGCTCGAACGCTTCTTCCGCGATGCACGGGCCGGCATTACGCATCCCCCCAACGACGACGCAGCACTCGAGCTGGTGGGTCGTGACGTGTTGCAACGGCATGCGGTGTGAGGGTGCGGGGTGGTGCGAGGGCGTTTTTCCAGAACGGTCCAGCAATGCTATAATGACGCCGCGAAATTGCACTGCATTGGAGTTTGCATGACATCTCTCGACACCGTCGTCAGCGCACCCGTTATCGACCCCAATACCCCCGTTATCAACGATTTTACGTTGGTTGTCGCCACCGAAAACGGCTCAGGGAGCCAAACCGCCAACAATACCCTGATACGCGCCATCTTCAAAATGGGCGTACCCGTCAGCGGCAAAAATCTCTTTCCATCTAATATT
>CAIPUQ010000135.1 GCA_903868295.1 uncultured Roseiflexaceae bacterium | reverse complement strand
TGGTGCATCGTTTGTCATCGGTCTGCTCCAAAACGGCACATTGATTACCTGGGGCATGAACAAGGAATACCAGACCAATATTAGTCCGTGCTGCGGATCCGGGATAGATGACATCGCCGCAGGATCGAACTTTGTGCTCGCACTCAAAGGCGGCCGCGTGTTTGGGTGGGGATCGAATTCGCTTAAGCAGCTGAATTTCCCCAAGCAAACCGCCAAAGACATCGTCGCTATCGCAGCCGGCCAAGCGCATGGACTCGCACTCGACAAAAAGGGCAAAGTCTATGCGTGGGGTGACAATAACTTCAAAAAGATTGCCGTTCCAAAAGGTGTCGTCAACATCGTTGCACTCGCTGGTGGCGTGGATCACTCATTGGCAGTGAAAAACGACGGTGCCGTCATCGCCTGGGGGAGCAATTCTGCCGGTCAGAGCAAAGTACCCGCTGCCCTCTCGGTCAAACCTCGTGACCCCAAGAAAAAAGTCACCATGGTCACTGCAGGCCTCGATCATTCGGTCGCACTCCTTGCAGACGGTTCTGTTGTCGCCTGGGGCGGCAACGCAAAAGGTCAGTCAAACGTGCCAACGATTTTGCGCGATGTCAAAACAATCAGCGCAGGCAATCAGTTCACCATGGCACTCAAGCAGGACGGTACGGTGTTCGGCTGGGGGAGCAACGATGTGAACCAAGTGACGCTCCCAGACGGACTCACCAATGTCTTCACGGTGTACGCCGGGTACGCGAACTCGATTATTGGGTTGCGCAACGGCGGCGTGATGGTGCTCGGTGATCAATCGAATGGCATCAATGCCTCACGCACACCCACCAAAACAGCAACGCCCACCCCATAACACGCTCCCAAATCCCCCCACCAGACGGTGGGGGGATTTTTTGTGGGGTGATTTGGGATTAGAATGTGAGTATATGATGCTGATGGAAAGTAGGAGTACATGACCCCTGTAGGTTTTGTTCTGATTGGCGCTGGATCACGCGGTGCAGATGCGTACGCACCCTATGCACAACATCACCCCGACGAAGCACGCATCGTCGCCGTCGCCGAACCAGATCCGGTGCGTCGCGCAAAAATCGCCGACCTGCATGACATCCCCGCCGATCGCTGTTTTGGCAGTTATGACGAACTCTTTGCACAGGGACAACTCGCCCAGGCAGCACTCATCTGCACCCAAGATGCAATGCATGTCGAACCCACGCTGGCTGCCTTGGCCCTGGGGTATCATGTGCTCCTCGAAAAACCCATGGCCACGACACCCATCGACTGCACGCGGCTCGTGATGGCTGCCGAGGCGGCCAATCGCATGCTCGTGATTGGTCACGTGCTCCGCTACACCGATTTCTTTTTTCTTTTGCACGAACTCCTCAACGCCGGTAAAATCGGCGATATCATCACCGTGGCACACCGCGAGAACGTCGCCCATTGGCACATGGCCCATAGTTTTGTGCGTGGGAACTGGCGGAGCAAAGCAGAATCGACACCGATGATTCTCGCCAAATGCTGCCACGACCTCGACATCATGGTGTGGAACCTCGGCCAAAACATCACCCACGTGGGGTCGTTTGGGAGCCTTTCAAACTACCAGAGCGGCCGCGCACCTGCCGGCGCACCTGCACGCTGTCTGGATGGCTGCCCCGTCGAATCAACGTGTGCATGGTCCGCCAAACGCATCTACCTGGACCTCGAGCCGTTCCCCCACCTACGCGACACCGTCGCCAGCGGTGAACCACTCCCGAGTGTGTGGCCATTTAATGTGTTGAGTACCGACACGAGCTACGCTGCACGGCTCGCAGCGGTCCAGAACGGCCCGTACGGCCGCTGTGTGTATCACTGTGACAACGATGTGGTTGACCATCAGGTGGTGACGATGGAGTTTGCCAATGGTGTCACTGCCAGCCTCACCATGCATGGGATGGGCTTTGAAGAAGACCGCACCATGCGCTACGACGGGACGCTTGGCACCCTGACTGGTGTGTTTAATGCCCAAGGCGGCCGCATCGAGATACACCCACACCGTGGCACACCAGAAGTCTATGAAGTCGACGGCCGGGCGGGACACGGCGGTGGCGACACCGGCATCATGAAAAACTTCGTTGCTGCGATCCGCGATGGTGGCACGCCACGCAGCACCGCCCAAGAATCACTCGAGTCACACTTGCTCGCATTCGCCTCCGAAGACGCACGAATCAGTCGGGACGTCATCGACATGGCACAGTATCGCGCCCAGTTGCGCGCAGCAGTAGAAGGATTAAAATAATGAGTTATGTCAATAAACTCGCCGCTCTGGGCTATACCCTCCAGCAGACCGACCTCAATACGGGCCGATTCATGGGTGCCGTACGGGTCGGCAATCTGGTGTACAGTTCTGGTGCGGTATCGCGCTTCCAGGAGCACGAAATCAAAGGACACATCGGGGCAGATCTGACGGTGGAGCAAGGGTATCAGGCTGCGCGATTGAGCACGCTCAATGCCCTGCAGGCGGTACATTCGCTCGTCGGGCTCGACAATGTTGTACGGGTTGTCAAGGTACTCGGGATGGTCAACGTCGCACCGGGCTTCGACAACACCCCAGCAGTAATCCACGGGTGCAGCGATCTGTTGCTCGAAGTCTTTGGTGACGCGGGTCGTCATGCACGCAGCGCAGTCGGCATGGTTATCCCCTACGCGTTTGCGACGGAAGTCGAACTGATTCTGGAAGTTGCCCAGTAACATAGAGAGTTGCGGTCGATGTCGGCACATTGGTATACTGAAATGTGATGTATAGCACGAGGTTCGCGCAGTATGATTGATATCAAAGGCCCGGTACGGGTCCGTTTTGCACCAAGCCCGACGGGGTTCTTGCACATTGGTGGGGTACGCACCGCACTGTTTAACTGGCTGTTTGCCCGGCACTACGGCGGTCAGTTTTTGTTGCGTATCGAGGACACAGACGAAAAACGATTCGTCGTTGGTGCAGCAGACGATCTCATGACATCGATGCGCTGGGTGGGCATGAACTGGGATGAAGGTCCCGATATCGGCGGACCGTGTGGCCCGTACGTCCAGTCGGTTCGACATGAGCAAGGCATTTACAAGCCACATATCGAGCAACTCTTGGCTGCCGGCCACGCCTACATGTCATTTACTACCGAAGACGAATTGACCCAAATGCGGGCAGATGCCGAGGCACGCGGAGTCAAAGCGTTCCGCTTCCGTGGCCCCGAGCGTGACTGGCCGTTAGCCAAACAGCGTGAACTCGCAGCAACCGGCAAGCAGCATACAATCCGACTCAAAACCCCGACCGAAGGATCAACATTCTTCACCGATTTGGTGCGTGGCGGCGACGGCATTCGGATCAACAATGCAGACTTGTATGACATCGTGTTGATAAAGTCGACCGGTATGCCGGTCTATCACATGGCTCACTTGGTCGACGACCACATGATGAACATCACCCACGTTCTGCGGAGCGACGAGTGGGTGCCTTCGACCCCATATCACTGCATCATGTACGATTATTTCGGCTGGCAACGCCCGACATTTGCCCATTTGCCTCCCATTTTGCGCCAGGATGGGCACGGCAAGCTCTCCAAACGCAAAGACGATGTCTCGGCGAACCGCTTTTGGGAGCGTGGATATCTGGCTGATGCCATGTTCAACTATCTCACCTTGCAGGGCTGGAGTTTCGATGATCACACCGAGATCATGACGCGCGCCGAAGTCGTCGAGCGCTTCACCATTGACCGTGTCTTGTCGTCACCGGCACGCTGGAATCCTGCAAAACTGCTCGACATGAACGGTATTTACATCCGTGCAATGGCCAACGATGACG
>CAIPUQ010000134.1 GCA_903868295.1 uncultured Roseiflexaceae bacterium | reverse complement strand
CGCACGATGCAGCGTCGACCCGACCCCGAGCCCGCACCGTGGATCCAGAAGCGCCCGAACCAGCAACACAACATCGATCAAGGGCATACCCCCGATCAGAAGGCCCAGGGGTGTTGTTGATTGGTCGTGCATGGGACAAGATACCAACCCAGCGTTCACATACACAGACGGATCTGTTGCGCCGGCCCATTGGCACACCCACCAGTAAAACCTTCCGCGGCGGGCCAGTACCCTCAGCTACACAGTGCCGCCCGCTTGTTCGCACCATGTACTGGAGTTCCCCATGCGTTCAACCTGGATTACGCGGCCCCGCTTCGACGGCAGTCTCGTTACCCTCGAGGCACTCGATCCGCAGCAGCATCGCGAGGGTCTGATTGCTGCGGGGGCCGAGCCATCTATCTGGTCATTTCTGCGCTTCCCCCCCGGCGACACACCGGCCGGGATGGATACGCACATTGCCGAACTCAGCCGACGCCGCGATGCCGGCACCGAGGTCCCCTACATCGTGCGTCGCAACAGTGACACGTCGATTGTCGGGGTGACCCGCTTTATCGAACTCCATCCCGAGCACCGTGGCCTCGAACTCGCCACGTGGTTGCACCCGTCAGCACAAGGTCAAGGGGTCAATCCCGAGGTCAAGCTGTTGATGTTGACGCATGCATTCGCTGACCTCGGGTGCATCCGTGTCCAGATCAAAACCGACGCAAGCAACGCCGTCGCACGGCGCTCACTCGAAGCGTTGGGGGCGGTCTACGAAGGCACCTTACGCAATCATCTCGTGACCCCAACAGGGCGCGTGCGCGATTCGGCATTTTATTCTATTATTGCTACAGAATGGCCGGATATTAAGATACAGTTGCACGCGCGCATTGCACGCAAACAGAGAGGCTCTCCATGAGTTCGTTTATTTCGATGATATTGGCCAAAAGCCGCTATCTGGTACTGCTCGCCGTTATCGGTTCGATACTGGGTATGATTGCGTTGTTTGGCTATGGGCTCTATGATTTGCTCAACGTGCTGTACAAATCTTTCTACCGCATCAATGACGAAAAACTCGCCAAAGACCTCACCTTTGCCGTCATCGAAGTCATCGACATCTTTCTTCTGGGGACCGTCTGTTATATCACCGCGCTCGGGTTGTACGAACTCTTTATCGACGACACGCTGGATTTGCCGCAGTGGCTGCAGATTAACAACCTCGATGACCTCAAAAACAAGCTGACCAGTGTCATCATTGTGGTGATGGGCGTCAGTTTTTTGAGCCAGGTGATTAGCTGGGACGGCAAACGCGATCTGATGTTGATGGGCTTCCCCATGGCAGCGGTGATTGCTGCATTAACGTGGTTCCTGCAGTTCAGCACCAAGAATTCATCGGAAAAAGCAAAGAAATAATCCAGCCGCGTACCTTTTCGGCACATGCAAACGGTTCTGTGTACAGGAATTGTTTGCATGGGAGGTACGTATGCAGCAGCGTGGGTGTTGGCGTGTGAGTTTGGATTTCGGCGGTGACTTCCCGATCCACAAACCCGACGGCGTCTATATCCGGATGATCAAAGAGTGCTGGCGACTCATCCCGCAGTCTGTGCCGGGGATATCCTGTTCGCCACTCCACATCCGGAACACAGGGGTCTGTGGCTGGATCTATGCTGACGACGTCAGTGCCGCAGCCGACGCCGCAGATCAGTTCCGCCGCAAGAGCACCGACGTCGTGCGGCGCATCCGCGGGACCCCCGCTGCCGTCATCTGGGAATACGCCCGCTTCAGCGCTGAACCGCACACCACTGACCCGGCACGGTGAGGACCGGCAGCCTCTGCACATGAGGTATCAGCGCAGCAATTGCATGCCGCACGAGGAGCATCATGACGTTCCAACCGCTCACACCACGTTTGTCGATGCTCCGCTTGGGGATGGTGAACTGCTACCTCTACGAAAGCGCACGGGGCCCCATCTTGATCGATTGCGGTAACCCGGGTGATGCCCCCAAAATCCTGGCGGCCCTGCAGCAACGCAACCACTACCCTGCCGACCTCTGCATCATTGCCACCCACTTGCACGTCGATCACATCGGTGCACTCGCGGCCCTCCAAACCGCCGGTGCGCCCGCAGCACACATGAGTCCGCTCGACGGCGCAGCAGTCGCGCAAGGCAGCTGGATACGTCCGATGCACTTTGCAGGGCCATTCGCCTGGTTCGAAGACGGCATCAATCGGCGTATGGTCCCATCGCAACGT
>CAIPUQ010000133.1 GCA_903868295.1 uncultured Roseiflexaceae bacterium | reverse complement strand
CGGGCGAGATACCCCGCTTCGCGGGGCATGACAATCTCGCTCCTGGTTAACTCTGTGTGGACACTGATCACTGATACCTGATATCTGATAACTATCCTGCGTGTTATCATAGTCACGTAAAAACATCACATAGAGTACGAAAACGCCATGTCAGAATTTCATAGCAATCCCATCCTCAATTCACCCTATGCGGCGCCCAAGCGGCACTGGGAACTCGACGACAAAGGGCAACCGACGCACGGAGTCGTCGAACGGCGCCGCCCCGTCTCGTTCATCACGCCTATTCCGCTGCCCAAAGCCTCATCAGGCCGCGGCGCGGCTCGCCAAGCCAGCCTCGATCTGACGATGGTCGACGGCGCCCCCCAAGACCAGCAATACCTCTCGTCGCTCATCAACGAAGTGCGCAACGAAGTCACCGCCTGGCGTGCATTGCCGCCCGACAAATGGCACGTCACCCCGGCTACGGCCCAGTTGCTCACCTATTGGCGCAGCCACCAGTTCGAGAATCTGCGGCCGTTTTTTTGTCAGGTCGAAGCCGCCGAGACTGCCATCTGGCTGCACGAAGTTGCCCCGCACCACGCCAAAGGGCGTACCTGGCTGCAGCACCTGCGCAACGCCAGCGCCGATGCTAACCCAGACATCTTCCGCATCGCGCTCAAACTGGCCACCGGTGCCGGCAAAACCACCGTGATGGCCATGCTCATTGCCTGGCAGACCATCAACGCCGCGCGCGCACGCTCGTCCGAACGCTTCACGACGGGATTCCTCGTCGTCACACCGGGCATCACCATCCGCGATCGCCTACGCGTGTTGCATCCCAACGACGCCGAGAGTTACTTCACCCAGCGCGAGCTCGTCCCGCTCGACATGCGCGAAGAGATGCTCCGTGCCAAAATCGTCGTCACCAACTACCATTCGTTTATGTTGCGAGAAAAAATAGAACTCGCCCGCGGCAGCCGCGACCTGCTCCAGGGCAATGGCCCCGCCATCGACACGCGTGAGTCCGCGGGCCAGATGCTCCAGCGCGTCATCCCCGATTTGATGGGGCTCAAGCGCATCATCGTCATCAACGACGAGGCCCATCATTGCTACCGCGCCAAGCCGGTCGAAGATGCGCTCAGCGGCGAAGACACAAGCCTCGCTGACGAAAATAACGAAACCGCGCGCGTCTGGATTTCGGGCCTCGAGGCAATCCAGAGCAAGCTCGACATCCTGACCGTGTATGACCTGTCGGCGACCCCGTTTTTCTTGCGTGGGTCGGGCTATGTCGAGGGCACGCTGTTCCCCTGGACGATGTCGGATTTTTCTCTCATGGACGCCATCGAGTGCGGCATCGTCAAGTTGCCGCGGGTGCCTATTTCGGACAATCTGTCCGGCGGCGAGATGCCCTTCTACCGCAATTTGTGGGAGCACATCGGCCCACTGATGCCGCGCAAAAGTAAAGCCAAAGAACGCACCGACCCGCAACAATTGCCGGTCCAGCTGCAGACGGCGTTGCAGGTGCTGTATGGCCACTACCGCAAAACGTACGAGAGTTGGCTGGCCGCTGGGATTACCACCCCGCCCTGCTTCATCGTCGTCTGTAACAACACCGCCTCGTCGCGCCTGGTCTATGAGTACATCGCGGGCTACGAATGGTCCGAGGCAGACGGCAGCAGCACCATCAAAGCCGGTGCGCTCGATTTGTTCAAGAATTACGACAGCCACGGCGAAGCACTCGCGCTGCCCAACACGCTGCTCATCGACAGCGCTCAACTCGAGTCGGGCGGCGCGCTCGATCCGGCCTTCCGGGCCGCTGCCGGGGTCGAAATAGAGCAGTTCCGCACCGAGTACATCCGCCGTAGCGGCCAGCAGATTGCCGCTGCCGACATCGCCGAGGCAGACCTGCTGCGCGAGGTGATGAACACCGTCGGCAAACCCGGTCGCTTGGGCGCCAACATCCGCTGCGTCGTGTCGGTGTCGATGCTGACCGAGGGCTGGGACGCCAACACCGTCACCCACATCCTCGGCGTGCGTGCGTTCAGCACCCAGTTGCTGTGTGAGCAAGTCATCGGCCGTGCGCTCCGTCGCCAGTCGTATGACCTCAACGAGCGGGGCTTGTTCGACGCCGAATACGCCGATGTCTTCGGCATCCCGTTTGACTTCAGCGCCGAACCGGTCGATGTCCAACCAGCCCCGCCGCGCGAGACGGTACACGTCCGGGCTGTGGCCGATCGCACGCAGCACGAAATCAGCTTCCCCGTCGTGCAGGGCTACCGCACCGAGCTGCCCGACACCCAGCTCGAAGCGACTTTTAGTGCCGATACACGCCTGACGCTCACGCCCGAACTCGTCGGCCCGACCCAGACGACCGACTCGGGGCTGATCGGCGAACACGCCGAATTGGGCATCGAAAATCTGCGCACTAAACGCTTCGACGAGGTGCTGTCGCACCTGACCAGCTACCTGCTCACCAGCCGCTACCTGAGCAACGGCAACCCGATGCCCAGCACCCTGTATGGCCAGCTCCGTGCGATTGTGCGCAGCTGGTTGGATACCCAGGTCACCTACCACGGCGACACCCACTACAGCATGTTCTTTTACAAAACGCTGGCCCATCAGGCCTGCGAAAAGATGATGGTGGCCATCACCACCACCTACCGCGACATGCGCCCCATCCGTGCGTTGCTGGCGCCGTTCAACCCGACCGGGTCGACCGCCACGGTCAGCTTCACCTCGTCGCGTCCCTTGCGCTTCGACACCATCGCCCACGGCGATCCCAAATCGCACCT
>CAIPUQ010000132.1 GCA_903868295.1 uncultured Roseiflexaceae bacterium | reverse complement strand
CCACGGCAACGTCGCCCATCAGTGTCTCGGGGCGGGTGGTAGCGACGGTGATGTATTGGGTTGCGCCGGCAGCCCAGCTCCCCGAAGACCATGCGCCTGGGGTCCAGTCGCCGGCAATGGGGTAGCGGATATGCCACATGTGCACATCGCGGTCTTCGTATTCGACCTCGAGGTCCGACACCGCAGTCTGCAGATTGGGTGACCAGTTGACCAGGCGTGTCCCGCGGTAGATGAGGCCGTCGTCGTAGAGTTTTTTGAAGGCAGTGCGCACGGCCCGCGACAAATCGGGGTCGAGGGTGAAGTGCTCGCGCGACCAGTCGCACGACGCGCCGATGCGGCGGAGCTGCTGCGTGATTTTGCCGCCGAATTCTTCCTTCCACTCCCAGGTACGCTTTTCGAATGCGATGCGGCCGACGGCTGCCCGTGAGGTGCCCTCGCGCACCAGTGCGCGCTCGACCTGGAGCTGCGTGGCGATGCCGGCGTGATCGGTGCCCGGGATCCACAGCGCTGGGTGGCCGCACATGCGTTGCCAACGCGTCATCACGTCTTCGAGCGTGACAAACATCGCATGGCCCATGTGGAGCTCGCCCGTGACGTTGGGAGGGGGCATTGCAACCACAAATGGGGTTTTATCAGTGTTCTGCGACGGTTGGAACAAGCCTTTGCCGTCCCACCACTGGTACAGTCGTTCTTCGACGAGCGTGGGCTCGTAGGCCTTGGCCATTTCTTTCGGGCGTTGAAATGATTCGGTCATAATTCACCTATAGAGCATCATTGAGATGCATTATAAAAGAAATTTCTCACGAGTGGAGAAACAGATTACACAAAAAACAATCAAATACCGTTGATACGCTCAAAGAACCTTCGATAGTGTCGTTACAAGGATGCCCATTTGGGCGAAACGGTCGAGAATATGTGGCAACGCATCGGCAGTGGTCTGATTGCCGCAATGGGCAAGCAGGATGGCGCCGTTCCGCTTACTTTCGGAGAGCGTATTGGTCAGGCGATCGATGATAAAGTCTGCTGTTTTGACTTCGCCGAAGGCATCGAGGCTATCGAGCGTCCAAAAAATGGGCAAATACCCACGTGCGATGACCGCCCGCAACACACGCTCGTCGTACGAACCATACGGTGGACGCAAGTACGGTGCAGGACGCACCCCAGCAGCAGCATAGAGTGCATCCGACATGCCATCGAGCTCGACCCCGATTTGTTCATCGCTGATGAGGCGGAAATCCGGGTGCGACACGCTGTGGTTGCCCACCTCGTGGCCGTCGGCGACGATGCGTCGGGTCAGCTCGGGATTTTTGACGATCCAATCACCCGACAAAAAGAACGTGATGTGTATATCACGGGCTGCCAGTGCATCGAGGATAGCGGTAGTTGGTGCAGCACTCGCACCGGCATCGAGGGTCAATGCCACTGCAGCGCTCATGGTGCCACGTTGCACAATGATGGACTGCGAGGTGATGGTAGCGCTGGCACGGTCGGTTTGCGGGATGATGAGCGGTTGCTGCGCGTGTACCTCGCCGTCGAAGCGGTTGTAGGAGCGGATGAGTGCGGCGTCGCTCCCCGCACGGGCGGCGATGTCGGCCAGCGATTCACCGTCTTTGACGCGGTAGGCGATGTAGCTTTGTATATCTGCGCTGACGGCGGTCGGTATCGGGGTAGGGGAAAAAACGGTGCTGGGTGTCGGCGTGGATGCGCGTGGGGATGCAGCGGCTGTCGGTGAAAAAGCCGCCGTCGCGCTCGGGCGCACAGGGCTTGCTGCTGCGGTCTGCGTCGTCACGACCGGTGACTGTGGGGTGGCTGGTTGCTCCATGGTCGCGGTCTGCGGAGTGCCATCAATGACTTGGATGACGCGTTGTGCTGCGGCATACAACACCAAGAGCATGCAGACGACCAGGAGCAAAAAGAGCCACGGATGTTTCATTACGGTGTGACCCGGAGGGACGAGGCAATCAAGTCGCGCAGGGTTTGTTCGTGGCCACTCGCGCTGAGCACCGCGGTCGGGATAACCAGGTAGCCCCAAGGCGCATGGACGAGCAGGATGAAGCGTTTGTTTTCGATGAGTTTGGTGAACTTCTCCCACCGATAGGTGGTGCTGCGATCTGCCACAGTGACCACAATCCCATTGGTATCAAACGCAATCGTGGTGGGTAGTGCTGGTTGACTGAGTCGCGTCACGCTCATCAGAATCAATGGCACCGGGTCAACAAAGAGCAACAGTGCAATCAGATAGAGCAGCAGTTGACTCGACGTAAAGCCGATGCGATAGGCCTGATACAGGGTAAAGCTAAAAATGCCCAGTGCGACGATTTGGTAGACGCGGTGTTTGAGCGTGCTCCCTTGATACAGGGTTGCAGCCGCGAGGCCGTCGCTCATCGAGTAGCGGCATGTGATGGATGGTGGTGTGCTCATGGGATGTTGAGTTCCTGTCCTACGAGGAGTGCATCGGGATTCTGCAGGTACGGATTGACGGCCATGATTTGTTTGACAGTGACCTTGAACTTGTCTGCGATTGAACCGAGCGAGTCACCGGCCTCGACAGCATAGACGCGCAGGCCAACGGGTTCGGTCGGTGCTGGGATGAGCGTTGGTTCGACACCCGAACTGACCGTGGTTGGTTCGGGCGTGGTCTCGGCCTCGGGTTCGGCCGTCGGTTCGGGTGTGGCAGCACCGGGGTCAATGGTATTGGTCAACACGGTCGTATCGGTGAGGGTGGTGGTGTCGGTAATGCCGACGCCCTCTTCGAGCGATACGGTCGGGGTGAGGACTGCTGTTTCGGCAGTCGGTTCGATAATCGGTTCGGGCGTGATGGTCACTTCGGGGATCTCGGTGGGTACCTCGTCAATCATCGATTCGTCGCTGAGTGGCTCAGCCGACGTGTCGACGGGGCGGTTGACCGACGAAGCAACAGGCAAGAGCAGGGTCAGATTGGCGATGCGGAAGCTGCCGATATTGATGCTCGACAAGCTCAAGACCGCACTGACCACCAGCACGGCGACAATGGCACCGAACACCGCGGCCACGTTGGGCGGCAACACGGTGCGGAACATGCGCAGCACCAACGCCCCCAAAAACGGGAGAACGAGGGCAATCGCCAGCAGAATAGTGATGACGGTTTGTGACATGTGCGTGCTCCAGCCCCAATCTCAATGTTCGTTCAAGTGTACAACAGTTACCCCTTCGCCACCGCTTGCGCCGCCGCCGGTCATCGATTTGACCTGACGGTGTTGGTTGAGCTGGTCGCGCAGGGCTTGGCGCAGGGCACCCAGGCCTTTGCCGTGGATGATGCGCACATAGGGCAATCCGGCCCGGTAGGCGTCGTCGATATAGCGGTCGACGCGTTCACAGGCATCCATCGCGCGCAAGCCACGCACGTCGATTTCGAGTGCAACTGAGGGCGTCGCAGGGATGGACGTCGGCCGCGGGGTATTGGCAGGCTCGGCTTTGGCTTTGCCGGGGCGGAGTTCACGCAGGGGCACGGTCAGGCGAAAACCGCCGACCTGCACCTCGGCGCTGTCATCGCCTTCGTCGACCGATACGACGTCGCCGGTCAAGTTAATCGACGCCACAAAGACCGAATCGCCCACCTGGAGGGGACGTTTTTCTTCGACGATGGGCGCCGGTGTGGTCGGAGCCTGTGGCCGGCGCTGTTTTTCGATGCGCGCGGTAGCGCTCTTTTGCAGGTCGGCGGTGCGCTGTTGGGCGTCTTCCATCCATTTTTTGGTGATGCTGACGTTCTGCACGTCGTCACGCAAACGGCGCAATTCGGCGCGCACCGCTTTGACTTCGTCGTCGATAGCGGCTGCCGCTGCCTGACGCTCTTGTTCGAGCTGCGCCTCGAACTCGCGGCGTTGCTGGGCAAAGTCACGTTGGAGCTCGATGGCGGCTGCTTCGACGGCAGCAGCATCGGCCAGCATGGTGGCTGCTTCGCGCCGTTCCTTTTGGATGGCGGCAAGCAGGGTGTCGACGTGGAGTTCTTGATTGGGCAGGGTGGCGCGCGCTTTTTGGACGATGTCGCGCGACAAGCCCAGCCGCGTGGCGATGGCCAGGGCATTCGACCGCCCGGGAACGCCGATCATCAGGCGATAGGTGGGCGACAGCGTCTCGGCGTTGAACTCGACCGAGGCGTTCTGGACGCCCGGGGTGGTATATGCGTAGGCCTTGAGTTCGGCGTAGTGGGTCGTTGCAATGGCAAAGACGCCGTAGTG
>CAIPUQ010000131.1 GCA_903868295.1 uncultured Roseiflexaceae bacterium | reverse complement strand
GCGGCATCGTACCGTTCATGTTCACCGATGCGAACCCGGCGGTGTCGTGGTCGATTGTCGACTACTGGCGCGTGCCCAAGGCGTCGTACTATGCGTTGCAACGCGCCTTTCGACCGACATACGCATGCACCATCGTGCCCGCCACGCCTGCGGCACGCGGGCAGTCGGTCGATGTGCCGCTGTATGTGATGAACGATTTGCGCACGGCGGTTGCCGTCACGGTGACGATGACCGTGCGTGATCCCGACGGGACGACCTTGGCACAGGTCGAACATCAGCGCCATGTGCCGGCCGATGCGATGGCGATGCAACTCGATGAACTGCGCCTCACCCCGACGCAGCCCGGCAGGTACCACATCGATATCACCCTGCGTGACGCCAATGGCGTGCTCGAACAGACATACCCACTCGTCGTCGTATGACGACTGCTGGCCTCTCGTATAATGTCCACAGAAAACCCCAGCCAGGAGCGTTGCAATGACCGATATGCTGAAGCGGGCCGAAGCCATCAGTGGCGAGCTGTCACGGCTCCGCCGCGACATCCACATGCACCCCGAGTTGGCCTTCCAAGAAGTCCGCACGGCAGCCCTCGTGGCTGACACGCTGCGCGAAATCGGCGGCATCGACATCCGCACGCAGGTGGGCATCACCGGCGTGGTAGGTGACTTGGGCACGGGCGATGGCCCGACCATTGCCATCCGCGCCGATATGGATGCACTGCCCATCCACGAAACCACTGGACTCGGCCATGGATCGCAAGACGCTGGCAAAATGCACGCCTGCGGTCACGACGCCCACACGGCGATTCTGCTCGGTGCCGCCCATCTGCTCAAGGCCGAGTTTGCCAGCGGCAGACTCAAAGGCAACGTGCGCTTTTTGTTCCAACCCGCCGAAGAAATCGGTGGAGACGGTGTCTCGGGCGCACCCAAGATGATAGCCGACGGCGCGATGCAGGGAGTTGACCACGTGATTGCGCTCCACGTCGATTCGGGCTCTCCCGTCGGCACGGTCAAAATGGTCAAAGGGCCGGTGACGGCGGCTGCCGATGCCTTCAAGGCGTGGGTGCGCGGCACCGGTGGCCATGGCGCCTACCCACACCACGGCACCGATCCGTTGTGGATGGCGGCGCCCATCATCACCGCGATCCACGGCATCGTGGCGCGGCGCATCAACCCCAAAGAGCCAGCGGTGGTGAGTTTGGGGATCATCCAAGCCGGTACGGCCTTCAACATCATCCCCAACGAGGTCTACTTTGCCGGCACGATACGGAGCTTCAAAGAATCGACGCGCGAGACGTTGTTTGCCGAGTTGGACCGGGCGTTCGCGCTGGCCGACGGGTTGGGGGGCAGCTACGAGCTCGAGATTATCCGCGGCTACCCGGCGGGCATCAACGATGCCGCCGTGGCACAGTGGATGGACGACGTCGCCAGCGACATCGTGGGGAGTACGCAGGTCGACCGCAAGACCGTCGGGATGGCCGGCGAGGACTTTGCCTACATGCAACAGATGGCGCCGGGCGCCATGCTGATGTTGGGTGCTGCAGTGGGCGACATGCCGCGGCCGCACCACACACCGGTTTTTGACATCGACGAACGTGCGATGCCGATAGGGGCAGCGATTTTGGCCGAGACCGTGCGACGCTATTTGGCGCGCTAGTTCTTTGTAGAAAAAAAGAGGCAACCCATGTCAATGTTGACCCGCGCCGAGGCCATGAGTGCAGAGTTGTCGCGTCTGCGCCGCGAGATTCATATGCATCCCGAACTGGGCTTCCAAGAAGTACGTACCGCCTCGCTGGTGGCCGATACCCTCAAAGAAATCGGCGGGATTGGTATCCGCACCCAGGTCGGTGTGACCGGTGTGGTGGGTGATTTGGGCACGGGGGACGGCCCGACCATTGCCATCCGCGCCGATATGGATGCCCTGCCCGTGCTCGAAAACACCGGCCTCGGGCATGCCTCGCAGGACGCCGGCAAAATGCACGCCTGCGGCCACGATGCCCACACGGCTATCCTGCTCGGCGCTGCCCACCTGCTCAAAGAAGAATTCGCGACGGGCAAACTCAAAGGCAACGTGCGCTTCCTGTTCCAACCCGCCGAAGAAGTCGGCGGTGACGGCGTCTCGGG
>CAIPUQ010000130.1 GCA_903868295.1 uncultured Roseiflexaceae bacterium | reverse complement strand
TCTCTCGTGGCTGCGTGACTACGTCGACGTCACCTTGCCCATCGACGAACTCGCCGAACGATTGACCCGCTCTGGCCTCGAAGTCGACAGCATCGAACGTTACGGCATCGAAGGCTCTGAGCTCCCGTGGGACCGCGATCTCATCGTCGTCTGCAACATCCGGGAAGTCACCCAACATCCCAACGCCGACCGCCTGGTCCTCGCCGAGGTCGAACACGCCCCCGGCGTGTTCCACACCGTGGTCACCGGTGCACCCAATATCCAACAATGGAAGGGCCTCGGCCCCATCAGCACGCCTGTACGTGCTATCTACGCAAAAGAAGGCGCCGTCCTCTACGACGGCCACGTCGAAGGTCGCGTCAAGGTCAAACTCAAAGGAAAACCCGTGCGCGGCGTCATGTCGGACGCCATGCTGTGCTCCGAAAAAGAGCTGGGCATGTCGGACGAGCACGAAGGCATCCTCCTGTTGCCCGACGACGCCCCCATCGGCGTACCCCTGGTCGACTATCTCGGCGACGCGGTCATCGACATCGACGTCCTACCCAACATGGCCCGTACATTGTCGATCGTCGGTATGGCCCGCGAAATAGCCGCTCTGACCAGTCAGACTATCCGCTTGCCCAAACCCACCGTCAACACGTCTGGTGCTGCCATCGACAGCAACACCAAGGTCACCATCGAGGCCACATCCCTCTGCCCGCGCTTCACGGCCACTCTGGTGCGCAACGTCACCATCAAACCGTCGCCCTTTTGGATGCAACGCCGGCTGACCATGGCGGGCCAACGTCCCATCAACAATATCGTCGACATCAGCAACTACGTGATGCTCGAACTGGGTACCCCCAACCATACGTTCGACGCCGATCAGGTCGCCCAAAACCACATTGTCGTACGCACCGCCAAACCGGGCGAGACCCTCAAAACACTCGACGGCCGCACACACACCCTCGCCAGCGACCACTTGCTGGTGTGCGACCCCACCCAAGCACTCAGCGTCGCTGGGGTTATGGGCGGCGAGAGTAGCGAAGTAAGCCCCGCTACCACCAATGTGCTCGTCGAAGCAGCGGTCTGGGAGCCGACCATCATCCGCCGTATGTCGGGCGCCTTCAAACTGCGCTCCGAGGCATCCAAGCGCTTCGAACGCGGCGTCGATCCAGAGATGCTCGACCTCGCCCAGATCCGCCTGACTGAGCTCTTGCAGACGTATGCCGACGGCACCGTCGCACCAGGGATGCTCGACGTGCGCATCGTTGCACCCCGTGCAGTCACCATCACGCTCACGACCCACGAAGTGCGCCGCATCCTCGGGCTCGACTTCACCGTCGACCAAATCGCAGCCTTGCTCGCCCCACTCGCGTTCATCTGCACCGCCGTCGATGCGCACACGCTGCACGTCGGCGTCCCCAGCTATCGCATGGACGTCAGCCACACGGCCGATTTGTGCGAAGAAGTCGCCCGCATGTACGGGTACGACAACTTGCCCAGCACCATCATGGCCGACGAGCTTCCTACGCAGCGCACCAACCTCGCCCTCGAACGCGAACACTACGTGCGCGACGTGCTCGCCGCCGCTGGCCTCAACGAAGCCATCACCTACTCGCTCACCAGTCGCACCTCGGCAGCCAAACTCAACCCGGCCGAACTCGAGTCGGACGACTACCTGCACCTGGCCAATCCACTCTCGCCCGAGCGTGAGTACATGCGCCGCGACATCCTACCCACCCTGCTCGAATCAGCCGCGGTCAACATCCGCGAGCGTGGCATGACCCGCCTCTTTGAGGTCGGTCACGTCTACCATCGCCGCGCCGACGCGATCCTGCCGGCCGAGCCCCTGCGCGTAGCCATTGTCGTCGCCGGCAAACGCCACGCCACCGCATGGAACGCCGCCAGCGCCGATAGCATCGATTTCTACGACATCAAGGGCATCGTCGAGCTCCTCTGCGAACGGCTGCAACTCAATGGCGTCAGCGTGGCAGCCACCGAGCTTCCTCACCTCCAACCCGGCCGTAGCGCCGCACTCATCCTCACCGTGGGCAAAGAATCGCACGTCGTCGGTTCGTTCGGTGAACTCCACCCCGACGCCCGCGCCCGCTTCGACATCCCTGCCATGCGCGTCGCCGTCGCCGAACTCAATCTCGAGGTCATCCTTGCCCATGCCAACGTGCCCCGCTATACCAGCATCTCGCGCTACCCGGCGGCCAGCCAAGACCTGGCGTTCATTGCACCCATTGCAGTCAGCGCACAGGCCATCGAAGCGTCGATCCGCAAGTACGCCGGCAACGCCCTGAGTAGCATCGAACTCTTCGACGTCTACGCCGGTGCCAATCTCGGCGACGGCGTGCGCAGTCTGGCTTTTCGCATCACCTTGCGCAGCACCGAACGCACCCTCAGCGACGAAGAAGTCACCAAGCTCCGTGCCAAAATCATCCGTGGCGTCGAACACGACAACGGTGCCAAAATGCGTAGCTAACAAAGACATATTCTCCCCCGTCCACGGCCATTGCGTCGTGGACGGTTTTTTGTGGCTTTTTCATAGTCGATATACATACATGAATTACTCATGAATGGCTATTGACACCGCACCATTGCATCGCTATACTTTAGTCAGTGAGTTGATAAAATTACTCGTATATTAAGAGGCAGCAATGACCCCCGCAACATTCGACCGGAGCGCGCAGCGCTTCACCCAAATCACACTCATCACCCTTTTGGCAGTCGGGTTCATCGCGGGCAGTAGCCTCAGCTTGGTGATAGCCGCTGTTATGCTCGGGATGACCCTCATCGCTCCTTCTTATGCACCACAGTTGGTCACCTACCGAGCGCTGGTGCGGGCCAATGTGCTGCATACCGAACGCGTCAGCGAAGACCCTGCCCCGCACCGATTTGCACAGCAGGTAGGCTTCGGAGTCCTCATCATTGGTGTCGTCGCTACGAGCCTGGGCGCGTTGACCGTGGCGTGGGGTGCAGGGCTGCTCGTGTTGACCTTGGCACTCATTAACGTGACGACGGGCTTCTGCGCAGGGTGCTTCATGTATGCGCAATTGGCACGGCTACGGGGGTAATTATGATTGAACGCATAGTAATTCTGGTCGGAGTTATCGTTGTCGTCGTATTGGTACGTGCGTACATGACCTACATCAACCGCCGTGCCACCACACAAACCATTGATGTCCCATCGGATAATCGCGGCAAGTCGGGTGTGATTGCATTGTCTGCAGATGGTTGTGTGCAATGCGAAAAGCTCCAGAAACCCGCACTCACGCGCCTACGCACCCAGCGGGCGGACCTGCAAGTTACCCATTTGCGCATCGAAGATCATCAAGACCTCGTCAAAAAACTGGGCATCTTCACCGTGCCGACGACCATCGTGCACGACGCAACCGGAGCGGTGCGTCATGTCAATCTCGGCTACACCGATGATGTGACCCTCTACAATCAGTTGGCCGTTGTCTCGGCACCTCCGCACTGCCTCTAGCGTGCGCATACATACACCGGATGTGCGTCGGTACAACGCATGTCCGGTGATTTTTTTCGCCTGCTGGGTGGGCGATTGCAACAATCATTTCTCTTTGTCTGTATCAGGATAGAGAAAGACGGCCTGCGTTTCCGCAGGCCGCCTCATCGTGTCTGACTACAATTCTTCGTTGAAAGTCCAAAAATTCTACTTCGCTGCTGCTTTCCGCAGTGCGTCTGGGTTACGGAGCAGTTTTGCAAATGCCTCGATAAGGTCGTCGATGCCGGACCGACCAGCGCGGAAGATCGCTTCGTCGAGGTAGATTTGCTCGGCGTGGGCTGCACGTTCGGCCACGGGGAGCGACCATTTGCTCGGATCGAGCCGATCTGCATAGGCCACCGCCACTGGCAATCGTGAAAGCTTCGGTTGGAACAGGGGGTATTTGCTCATCGGATCATAGCCAACCCAGCAACCAATGCCCTCTGCATCGAGTGCATCGCAGACAACAGCGTTCGAGACCCCGCCGAATGCGTCGGGATTGATTGCCACAATGAATCGATAGAACGACAGGCGGGTCACCCGCTCATCGAGGTGCAATGCGCGCACGCCGTTCAGTTCCTTGAGGCGTTCCATGAAGTAGCGGGCGTTTTCGGCGCGTTCGCGCATCTGTGCATCAAACTTCTCGAGCTGAGTGCACAACAATGCGGCGTGCAGTTCACCGAGGCGATAGTTACAGCCAAAATTGTACTGTTGGCCGGCAGGGTCTTTGGGGCGACCGCAGTCGATAATCGAATGTGCACGTTGGGCCAGCGTTTCGTCGTCGGTCAACAAGCTCCCGCCCTCACCCGAGGTGAGGATTTTGGAGCTTTGATGACTAAACGACCCGAAAGCCCCAAAGGTACCGACACCACGGCCACGCCACATTTTGCCGGGGCTGTGTGCGCAGTCCTCGATGATGTGCAGATTATGCTTGGCTGCAATCGCCGTCAGTGCATCCATATCACAGACGATTTGTCCGGCATGGACCGGGATGATTGCTCGCGTCCGTGGTGTAATCGCTGCCTCGACTGCCTCGGCATCGAGACCCCAGCTCTTTGGTTCGACATCGACGACCACCGGCAACGCACCAGCAGCCATCGGGGCATATGCGGTTGCAGCAAAGGTCAACCCGGGGACGATAACCTCGTCGCCCCAGCCAATCCCGAGGGCTTTGAGGGCGACCTCCATCGTCACTGTGCCGTTGACCATCAATACGCCGTGTTTGGCCCCTTGAAAGGCCGCGAACGCCTCGCAGAAGCGTGCATTATATGGACCCGGCTCGGGGTAGCCACCCCAGCGCCCGCTCCGCAAGGCTTCGAGCAACACTGCCTCGTCTGCTTCATCATGGATAGGCCATTCCGGGTACCCGTTTGCACGGACTGGTGTTCCCCCAGCAATTGCGAGTTGATCCTTCATCGCGCCTCCTTTGGTGCAGCAGACGTTTATCCATCAGCGGAGCTGATTCGCACAGCGAAATCCGCGGTATGCGACACGTTATTCAGACAACCCCTCAAAACTACGAACTACCATCTACTCACTGATAACTGATAACTGATAACTGATAACTTCTAATGCCGTTGTGTCCGCTGGAACAGGTTGATCGAATCAACCGAAATACCACTGTGAATCCGTTGGATCACCTCGGCGAGCAGCGTCGCGACCGACAACACCTTGATGTTGGGGTACTTCTCGACGCCAGCAATCGGCAAGGTATCAGTGGTGACAAATTCGCCGATCGGGCTGGCTGCCAACCGCTCGAGTGCCTTGCCAGCCATAATCGAATGCACCACACCCGCCGACACCGCTGTGGCACCGCGCGCGACCAACAGCTCGGCCGCAGCAATCAACGAATTGCCGGTGGCTATTTCGTCGTCCACGAGGATGCAGTGTCGCCCTTCGACGTCGCCGATGACATTCAACGCCTCGACATGGCGCACGTTCTCGTTCGATGGGTGGATGTGATCAAGGTGCCGCTTTTCGACAATCGCCAACGGCACCCCCAATTGCTCGGCAAAATTGCGGGCCCGCTTTGCAAAGCCCATGTCGGGGGCGACGACGGTATAGTTGTCGACGTGCTTTTCGCGGAAGTGGCGTACCAGCAACGACATCGCACTCAACTCATCGACCGGGATCGAAAAGAAGCCCTGGATTTGCCCCGCATGGAGGTCGAGGGTAATGACCTGCTGTGCACCAGCCGTCTGAATCATATCGGCCAACAGACGGGCAGTAATGGGCACACGTGGCTGATCGCGCTTGTCGGTCCGCCCATATGCATAAAACGGCAGCACCGCAGTCACCCGCCCTGCGGCAGAACGCCGACACGCATCGAGGATAATCAACAGCTCCATGATGCGATCACTCAACGGCGCAGTCAACGACTGCACAATGAAGATGTCTTTTTCGCGCACACTCTCGTTTAGCCGTGCAAACAAATTATCGTTCGGGTACTTGGTCAGCGTGATGTCACCGAGGGTCACACCGAGCCGATCTGCAATGGCCTGCGCAATGGCGGGATTGCCACTGCCACTGAAAATCCGCATCTCGCTAAAACGGCTGCTCATGTATCCCTCGTCGAAATAGTGTTTTGTTCTTGTATTGTAATCTCATTCATAACCCTCGGCAACGTAGAGAAATCTGGCCCACTCCGGGAACTCCAATTTTTGCGTTTTCACCGACACTGTTGCTGATTTTCGTAGTGCTGGATGAGTCGATCGTACTGACTGATTGCATCCCCACAATGCACCGAACGGCACACGTTTTTCTTATCCATAAACCATCGTAAACATTACGAAAGAATGAATACGAGTGCTATTAGTATATATACAAATGTATATAGTTCATGAGAAAATCAGAAAACTGCCAACGCTCGCTGTCGAGCGCTGGCAGTCTCGTTCAAAATCAGGGTCGGGGTTTGATTGCAAGGACCACAGCAAACGCACAGACAATGGCTCCTACGCCAAACCATCCATCGATAACATTCGCCTCGAAGAATGTCGGTGTAGAAAGGACAGAATTGGCATATCCCACTGCGACCCCTGCATAGAGGTTGTTGACGACATGGATGCCAATGGCACGCTCGACACCATCGTCACGCAGACTCACCCAACCCAAGCCGACACCCATCAAAAAGTAGTTCAACGCCATGGGCAACTGACCACCCAACGCGTTGCTCATTTCGGGATTGGTCAGATGGGGCAGCATAAACAAGACTCCTGAGGCAAGCACCAACAGAAACGGATGTGCCCGCAGACGCGCGATTGCCTGCATCAGATACCCACGGAAGAAGAGCTCCTCGCCGGCAGCTTGGAACGGGATCATCAACAACACCAATGGTGCAATCAGAATCCACCGGTCGAAATCAAACGACCAACTATACCGGCCAGGGTGCAACAGCCACTCCACCAGCGTGATGAGTATCCCGAGCACCAACCAGATCCCCATACCCTGCCACATCAGCGGCCAGCGAAATCCATTGGCACTCAAGAGCGCACTGAGCGAACGGCGATGTACCAGGCGCTGTGCTGCCCACACACCGACAAAGAGCATCACGGGCGAAATCATCAGCAGTACGAATTGGATGGGCTTTGCCGAACCACCCATGAGGCTGCCGCTCCCATCGAGCTCTATCAACCCAGTCGCTGCACCTATGCCTACGGGGATTGCGCCCAACACCATATAAAAGACCAGAATGACCACAATCCCGAGCCACCAGCTCCACCACTTGCTGTTGCCAGACTCTGTGTTTGAGACCCAGTTCATACACACGCTCCTTTCTTGTTACCATCCCGCTCCGGCGACCCGTGCGCCAACAAAATACCCAATGCATGCGCCACACACCGCAAACACCACCATATATGCCAACCGACTCCATTGCAATGTGTATCCACTGGCTCGTAGCCGATAGGCACTCCATGGCAATGCGGTGAACACCCACAACGTCCCGGCAAGCGTCACCAACAGGACACTCACCCAATCGATGGTAGTCAACACTGCGCGGTCGACAGTGGCCGCCAACCATGGCTGTCCACTCAGCAGGACAACACAGAT
>CAIPUQ010000129.1 GCA_903868295.1 uncultured Roseiflexaceae bacterium | reverse complement strand
GACATCATGCAAACCGACAATGTCAATGGCGCATTGCAGTTGACCCAACACCTCATTCAACAGGGACATACCCGGATCGCCTACATCAGTGGCGATAGCCGGATCTCGGTGACACGTGATCGTTTGTATGGGTATCGGATGGCACTCGATATGGCGGGGATCCGCTTTGACTCATCGATTGTGCGTGAACTCGACGGGAGCTGTCTGCACAATGGGTTTGTGGCAGCGCAATGTCTGTTGAACCATCCCGATCGACCGACGGCGATTTTTGCGTCCAACAGTGACACGGCCATTGGCGTGATTCGTGCATGCCGCGAACAAGGGGTCACCATCCCCCAAGATATCGCATTGGTGTGCTTCGATGATTTGGAGCACGCAGATACCATCTTCCCCTATCTGACGGTCATCGAACAACCCACCCAACACATGGGCCAGCTCGCCGTTGAACGACTGCATATACTGTGCACCCAATCGGTCGACGATGTGGTGCATCACCTGCTACAGCCACGGCTTATTGTGCGCACGTCATGTGGTATGCTGTGCCAATCCTGAGGGCTATCCGCCCACTCCCACTCCAGTAGAAAAGAGGCCCGCGTGCTCCAAATCAGCCTCCACGATGTCGCAGATCTGCGGCTGCGTGATGTCGCCATGCCAGACGCACCATTACCGGGTTGGGTCCAAGTGCGGGTGCGTCGGGTCGGTATCTGTGGAACAGACTTGCATGCATATGCGGGTCGCCAACCGTTCTTTCGGTACCCGCGTGTGCTGGGGCATGAACTGGCCGTGACGGTGCACGCCCTCGGAGCAGGGGTCGAGTCTGTTGCAGTCGGCGATGATGTCGCCGTACGGCCGTACCTCGAGTGCGGCAGTTGTCGTGCCTGTCGTACCGGTCGTACCAATTGCTGCGAACGATTGACGGTTCTTGGCGTCCATATTGACGGTGGCATGAGTGCGTTCTTGAACCTGCCGGCCACGCATCTGCATCACGCCCATGGTGTCGCACTCGATGGGTTGGCGCTCGTCGAAATGCTGTCCATTGGATTCCATGCAGTCCGACGCGCCAACCCCCGTGCAGATGACACTGTTGTGGTGGTCGGCTTGGGCCCAATTGGCTTGGGTGTCTGTTTGGCAGCGCGCGCACGTGGGTTGGCCGTCATTGCGGTCGATCCCAGCCCGCATCGCCGTGCATTTGCCAGCGACCAACGACTCGTCGCCCAAGCAATCGACCCCGGCACTGATGTCGTGGCAGCCGTCCGAGATGCGTGTGGCGGGTCGCTGCCTGACGTAGTCCTCGACGCAACGGGCCATCCTACGGCCATGGAAGCCTCATTTGGGCTGCCGATTAATAGCGGGACGTTGGTTTTCGTCGGGCTGGTCCAAGGTGATCTGCGCTTTGCAGATCCCGAATTTCACCGACGCGAAGTGACACTCCTGGCCAGTCGCAACGCAACGGCAACCGACTTCGACGCAGTCATTGCGGCGCTCCCGTCGATCGACATTGGCGCTTGGGTGACCCACCGGACCACTGCGGCCACACTCGCCACCGATATGCCGCTCTGGCGTGATCCCGCCTACGGTGTCATCAAAGGGATGCTCGATATGGATGCGAGCACCATATGCTAAGCCGGCAGTACCCAGCGTTGCAGCATCGTCCGTATCGGTTGTTGTGGAGCGGTTTGCTTGTGTCGAACATGGGCACGTGGATGCAAAACGTCGCCCAGAGTTGGCTTATCTACAAAATGACCAACAACGATGCGCGCTATCTGGGCTGGCTCGGTTTGGCCTTTGCAATCCCGATGATTGCGTTGCCGGCAGTGGGCGGGATGCTCGCTGACCGCTACCCACGTGCCCGCATTTTGCGCATCACTCAATGGAGCATGGCTTTGGTTGCACTCATCCAAGCCATACTGACGCTGAGTAATCTCAATACCCCAATGTACATTTTGATAGCAACGTTTGTCGGTGCGACGCTGTTGGCCGTCGATAATCCGACACGCCAAGCGCTCATCCCCACGCTGGTGCCGCGCCACGACTTGATGAATGCCTTGGCACTCAATGCCGCGACCTACAACGGGGCAGCCCTGCTCGGCCCGGCCATCGCGGGGTTTGTGTTGAGTGTGGTGGGGGCGGGGTGGTTGTTTGCCGCCAATGCCATCAGCTACCTGGCCGTCATCTATGCGGTCAGCCAGATGCCGGCGGTCGACGAAGCCAGCAGGACCCCGAGTACCTTGGGCGATGCACTCCTCGGCGGAGTGCGCTACGCGCGTGGGCATGCGCTGACCGGGATCTTGCTGCTGACGTCGGCTGTCCTCTCGCTGTTCGGGCGTTCCTATCAGCAGGTATTGCCGATCTATGCCGACGACATCTGGCACATCTCGGCTCAGGGTTATGGCATCATGCTGTCGGCAGCGGGGGCGGGGGCGATGATTGGCGCTTTGGGGATGGCATCATTGCCGCGTATCACACCCAACGGGCGCAACCTCAAACTCGCTGGGATCCTCTTTGCCGTACTGTTGGCCTGCTTCGCCTTGACGACGGTGTGGTGGATCGGCGTTTTTCTGCTGGTGTGCATCGGCATTATGAGCACGGCAGCGACGACCTTCATCGCGACGATGCTCCAGTTGGATGTCCCGGGGAATCTGCGCGGCCGGGTGATGAGCCTACATGCCATCACCCTTATTGGTGTGCCATCCGTCGGTGGGTTGCTGGTGACCTCGTTGACGACCCTGCTGGGGACTGGCGGCGACACACACGCCATCAATGCCGCAGGGGCACCGGTGGCCTTGCTGGTGGGGGCAGCGACAGTCGCGCTGTTGTTTGTGGTGGTACGCATCCCATTGCGAGACATCACCGCTCCTGAGCCAGTGCGCTAACACGATCGACGACCTGTGGGTTCACCATGGTTTGTGCGACCAGACGCACGCGTGGTGATTTGGTCTTTAAAAAAGGAACCCACGCGCAGGGGATGGCACTCACCGCATCCATTGTCCCCGGTGATACCGCTCCGACTCGCGCGGCGCATGTTTTCGTCACTCTGCAAACGAATCCGATAGACCTGCACCCAAACCAAACAGCAGCCCGTGCCAAGACGCCCCGCTCCGAATGGAGCGGGGCTTTTTTGCATCGTACGTGCTAGGCGGGGCCTGCCGGACGTGTGGTGGAGCGGTCAAAGACGGCCACGATGCGAAAGATGGTCAAAAAGACAACCACAATCGTCGTCGTGAGGTACCCATACCAGAGCACTTCGGTGTCGGTGCCTGCCCAGAGTGCGTGCAAACCAACGAGCACACAAAGCACAAAGCTCAGGTAATGGATGGCCCGCCAGAGTTTTTGGCCGGTCCACTGCCGCACCCAAAAACTCCCCGTCACGATGAGCAACAGATAGAGTGCGATCTGACCCAGCGCTACCTCAAACGGCCGATACGTCGTGCTGGCATAGGGGACAAAGATACTCGTGATGGTATAGCCGATGTAGCGATCACCGAGCAACACCAACGAATGGACGAGGGTAAACACCACCGACAACACCGAGACGTGGCGATGGACATCGACAAAACTCGCTACTTTGCCGATTGTTTTGCCCAACGAGGTGGACAACAGCAGTCCCCACACCACACTCAACCAGACCAACGCGTAGGCCACCACACCTGCGGAGCGGGCAACATACCAATAGGCCTTGGGCGAGTCGCCGATGAGGCTGCGCGCCAGCCCGTCTACATAGACGGGCACGACCAACGCTGCAATGGCGATGCCTGCCACCGAACCGAATAGCAGCACAGGGAGCACACTCCCCCATGAATACTGCGACTGCATTGTATCGAGAAGTTGACTGATATCATCGGGATCTGCAGATTTGTTGGGGCGCTGTTCGGTTGTCATCGATCGTATTCCCATAGAAAAGGATCCAAAAACGGTGTCGTCAATACGTGTTGGTCCTCGGTATAAATGAGCCCGGGCAGTTGCCGATCGGTCAACCAGGCAGCACCACGCGTCGCACCGAGGAGGACGCATACTTTGGCAGCTGCTTCGGCATAGACACCGTCATGTGCAATGACACTCGCGGTGACGACATCGGTAGCAGCCGGCAAGGCAGTACGTGGGTCAATGATGTGATGGACCACACTGCCTGCCCGGAGCCAGCGGCGTTCTCGGGTGCTCGAGGTAGCAACCGTGCCGACTGCCAGCCGGAGCAGTGCTAACGGCTCGGCCGCAGTTGGGTGATCAATCGCTACGCACCAGGGATCGTCTGCGGGGGCGATGACTGCGACCTCACCGCCGATTTCGACCAGTACCCGCGGCTGCGCAGTGCGTTCTGCGAGTCGCTGGGCAATCCATCCTTTGGCGACGCCATTCAGATCGAGCTGTGTGCCGGGTGGCAGCGACACTGCTTGACCACGGACGCTGATGTGGCGCCAATCGGGAATGTGCGGCACATCAATTGGGGCACTGTTGGGTACGATGGTTGCGTAGGTTCGATCGTACCCGATTGCTTCGAGCGCAGCACCGAGGTGCGGCACGACCATCCCTGTCGTCCAGTGTGCGATATCGAGTGACGCCAGGAGCAACTGCTGCAGGTCAGCGTTGACGTTCCCATGTCCGCGGCGCGACAGCACGCGCAAGGCACTGTCCGCTCTGAACCGGCTGAACGTCTGCTCGTAGGCAGCAGTTGCATCCTCAAACCATTGCGCATCGAGGGTAACGGGACAGACGACTTTGCAATCGACCCCCATCGCACGCCACCCATGTACCCACTCCATTTATTTCGATCCCTTGCTGTTCCCTGCCGGCGTCGGCTTGGGTTTGGGCTTGGGCACTGCTGTGGCTTGCGGTGCCGGCTGATTGGGGACCGCTGGCGGTATCACCTGGCCAGGCGCAGCGGGTGCTTGCCCGCCTGCCGGGTCCGGCGCAACTACCGCCGAGGTCGGTACGACCACAACCCGCAAGGTCTGTGCGGCAGCTGTCGGTTGCAGTGGGTTCTGCGTATCGGCACCGGTGTCACTGCTTGTTGCAGGTGCTGCATCGACGAGACCTTGGGTGGGCATCAATGTCGGCAACACTTGCCGCCCAGGGATAGCGTGGAGCGTTGGTATCGGCGCAAACGCGACCGTAGCGGTCGGGATGAGCACCAGCGCCTCGGTCGGTGCTGGTTCTGGCGTCTGCGTCGGTTCGACGGCGACCGCTTCGACCACGGGGACCGGCTCTTGGCTTGCGAGTGCCATCCAGCCGACGATTGTGCCGACGCCGGCAAGGATCGTGGCAATCGTCCGGACCAGCATCCGCTCGTTCTGGTCTCCAGCGTTTTTGATGTGCTGAGCGATTTTGCGCGTATTGGGTGCCTGATTAGTCATGACTGTCTTCGTCTTCGTCTTTGTCTTCGTGTTCTGCTTCGTCATCGTCGTCGTGATTGTCGTGGTCATTGCCGCTGTCATCGGGGGCGGGTTCGCTCGTCGGAGCAGGTTCAGCGGTCGGTTGCGGGACCGCAGGTGGTGCGGCCGGGCTGGGATTGGTGCCGTTACTATTGGTTGTGGCGCTTACCACTTGAAATCCAGCCATGCCGTTCGCCAACACGCTGCCATCATCGGCCGCGATGTACACTGTGCCGCGATCAAACACTAGTTCATATGCAGCGCGACTCTCGTACAGGACCAACTCTGGGGCCTTCTGGAGGACCGCATCTGCATCGAGAGCACGACCAATTGCCGCAACTGCGTCGACCGGCAAATAGACGGCTGCGGGGGCAGCTGGTACGTCGGTAGATACGGGCATTACCGTTGCTGCGAGTACTTGCTTGTTGACGACTGCATTGTACTGTTGTGCGACCGATTTGGCCTGTCCTTGGGCTTCTGCTAATCGAGCCGAGGCTTCGGCGAGACGTTGATTCGCCTCTGTGAGTTGTGCTTGATAGGCGGCTTCGCGTTGTTGAACGACCGCGAGATCGACGACGGGTGCGATGGTCATCGTCGGCGGTAGAATAGCTTCGGTCGGTGCGAGTTCTTCCGCAGGAACCTCTGTCTCGACGATGACGGCAGCTGCTTGCGTCTTCTGCACCGCGTCGAGTCTATTGATCACTGCGCCAACGATGACTGCCAAAAATGCCGTCAAGCAGGCCGTGATGATAAGTTTGATTTTGAGTGTCATGAAATCCTCAGTTGTACGTCTGTCTATCATTGACGATGCCATGGTCGGAATAGTTCAACCGTACATAGTGTACGCAGAACGTTGATGGCAACGGATTACATGTGACACCAGCAGTTAGCCGTGTTGTTTGTGTCTCGGGCAGAAGTATCGGCCACCGAACGATGCGGGGTACGTCGTCCCGTGTGACATGAGTTTGAGATGGTCCTTCGTGATTCCCGGCGGTGTTGTTTGCGGCGGTGACGTTGTGTTGCAGACGGTACCGTACCCTGCTGAGCAATGGACTGCGTCGTGCGGTTCAGAATTTCATACACGTACGGTACTCCCCTTTTACGTGAATATTCCAAACAATCCCAAACCAGGTTAACATTCCACAGAGGTTTTGTGGTTTTTTCGACGATTGCATGTCGCGCATTCTGTACGGATTCTGAACAAACAAGCAAATATCGCATATACTTCTATAGGAGTTATGTACAGATTGCTGGGTGGGTCGCACTGGCGTCACAACCTGGGTGTATGGCGGTGCACAAGCGATATCAACCGTTTCTGCTGGTTTTGTCGTCGCACACGGAGCCAAACACGCAGGCTAACCCTACAACACACTCCAATATTGGGACTTGGTCAGTGTGCATGTATGCTGACACGAAGTACATATGTATATGCGATCTGGTATCTACTCGAGAGAACGCATCGTTTTGGATGCTGTATGGTCTGACACAAGGTACATCCAATGCTGAAGAGTTTGCGTAAGCCTTCGATGTTTCGCAGTTTACGGTTCCGTATGACGGTACTTAATGCAAGTACGACGGTCTTGTTAATTGCTTTTTTGCGCATCATGACGATTACGTGGCTGACCGATACATTTATTCAAAGTGCAGATGCGGTGCTGTACCAACGATTAAGCACCGAACTTGTCCAAAGAACGCTCCCCCTCCCGTCGCGATTGACCAACTACCACAACTATTTGAACGTAAATCATGCAGGCTACCTGAGTGAAATCGAAGCACTGCAACCGTTTTTGCCTGCCAACACCCCCACATTTTTGACATCAATGTTTACAAGCCCCCTCACGGTCGGTACATACACAGTCATCGCAAACAGTGATGGGCTTCCCATACGTGAGAACCCGGACGAACCGGCTATTCCGCTGAACAACGAAAGCATGCAGGCAGCAGCCGCTTCGCCCGAGCATATTGATGTACGCTCTATCAAAGATCAGCAAGGGCGTGACATACGGGTAGTATCGCTGCACATGCCAGATAATCCAATCCGTTACATCCAGGTCGGTCGACCAATGGCAGATTATGTGTCACTCGAACGGCAACTGCGCTTTATTCTGCTGTATGTCGGCTTCATCGGCATCATTTTTGTGATTCTCGCGTCCTGGATTCTGTCGGGATATTTTGTTGCGCCTTCTGAACGAGCGTATGAGCTACAGAAGAGATTTATAACCAATGCAAGCCATGAGCTCCGCACTCCGGTGAGCATCGTCCGTGCATCTGCACAACTCGCGTTACAGGATGTGCCTACGGATCATCCCAACGCTGACCTGCTGCGGACGATTGTGGCCGAAAACAAACATATGACCAATATGATTGATAATCTCTTGACCATTGCACGGACCGAACAACGTATTCCGAGTGTCGACGCATATGACCTCATGCCGCATATGCATGAAACAGTAAAAACCGTTGAACGCGGCGCACCTGGTCGGACCGTTCACATGCTGTGCGCACAAGTAACCATTATGAGCACATACGATCCCCATTACGTCAATCACATTATCCGTATCTTGCTCGACAATGCGATTGCCCATACCCCTGCAACGGCAGAGATCGCTATCAACTGTGTCGTTGCGCCAGACTCCATCGAAATCCACATCTCAGACACCGGACCTGGTGTACCGCCCGAGCATATTGACTCGATATTCGAACCGTTTGTCACGTACTCACGTGGGACGGGGCATCGAGGGAGCGGTATCGGCCTCAACATTGCACGGACGTTTGCCCGGGCTATGAATGCGCAGTTGCGCTACCGATCAAATACCCCACACGGGGCGTGCTTTGTCTTGGAACTCCCAGTGTGACACTATCCGCAATGCGTAAGGAGTTGTCATGTGGGGTTTCCTCCTATTAGGTCTTTCTTTTGGCCTACAAGCCAGTATCAATCCCGGTCCATCTCTCACCCTCGCCGTTTCGCGCGCACTTCGTAATGGCGCTCGGTCGGGGATGCTCGTCACGATTGCTCCACTGCTCACTGACGCACCCATCATCGCAGCGGCGACGCTGTTGGTCGGGAGCTTACCGCCGACGTTGTTTGGTTGGCTGGGCGTCTTGGGGGGTGCATATATTATCTGGCTGGGGATTCGGGGTATGCGAGACGCATGGTCGCGCACGATTGACTTGGCGACGTTAAGTACCAGTCGGAACGCCGCGGATGACGGCAGCCTCACATCCTTATTCAGTGCGATGCTGATCAACTTTCTCAACCCCAACCCATACCTCTTTTGGGGGACCGCTGGTGGTCCGAACCTCGTCAAAGCATGGAACGCGCATGGCTTGCCAGGAGCGGCACTTTTCGTCGTCGGATTTTATTTCATGCTGGTTGGTGTCCGTGCAACGTTGGCGTATCTCATTGGTCGCAATCGCAACGCGTTCTCGCCTGCACTCTATCAGACGATGCTAATAGGCAGCGGGGCGTTGTTGTGTATCCTGGGTGGGTTCCTGGTCTACGACGGCATATATACAGTCTGGGGAATCTCATGAACCGTAAAGTATTGCTCATTGCTCTGATGATTATGGTGACGGTGTTTGGATATACCGCATACACCATTCGAACGTCGAGTCCCACAGCAGCCGAGAGTGGGGACGTTCTGTATGAACGCCATTGCGCTGCCTGTCACGGCATCAACCTCGAAGGCCAGGCCAATTGGCAGACGCAAAACCCCGATGGGAGTTGGCCGGCACCACCACATGACGAAACAGGTCATACCTGGCATCATCGCGACGACTACCTGATTGAGACGATTCTGTATGGTGGTGCTTCAGTAACCGGTAACCAACTCAATCGCATGCCCGCCTTCAATAACGTCCTCACCAACCAGGACGCAAAGGCGATCATCGAGTACATCAAAAGTACGTGGTCAGACGAAATCCGCGAGATGCAAAAAAACGGACATTGATTTCTTCGAATCGGGGCGTATAACCCCATCAGCGGGGCAATAAGCCCCGCTCAATAACACCATCATTGACTCGAGAACACTTCAAGGGCAAGTACCCCGCTGCGCGGTTATTAAAACCTCACCAATCAATGCGATCCGCGGCCTCATGCCGACGGGGCTTATTGCAATAAGCCCCGCTCAATAGCACCATCATTGACTCGAGAACACATCAAGGGCGAGTACCCCGCTGCGCGGGGCAAGACGACCTCGCCCGTTATTGTATCTACGGGCGACGTGTACGTCGCCCCTGATGCCCCTGATGCCCCGTGGTCACGTATTAACGCTCAAGGGCGAGTACCCCGCTGCGCGGGTCATGACGACCTCGCCCGTAAACCCCGTCACGTCGCCCGTTATTTATCTACGGGCGACGTGTACGTCGCCCCTGATCGGCTTTGGTCATGTAACGACATTCAAGGCCGAGTACCCCTCTGCGCGGGGCATGACGACCTCGACCCTGGTCGGCCGCGGTCAAGGCGTACATAACAAACCACCCCCTGATTCGTGTGAATCAGGGGGTGGTTTAATGTATG
>CAIPUQ010000128.1 GCA_903868295.1 uncultured Roseiflexaceae bacterium | reverse complement strand
CTGGGCGTCACGCCGGGTGACCGTATTGCAGTACGCATCGCGGGACGCCCGCACGACATGCTGGTCGCTGCGATATTGACGCCCGATGGCAGTGCATCGAATGCACTGCTCGACGACGTCGTGTTGACCGACATCGGTACTGCCCAAGTGTGGCTCCAGCGGGTAGGCTGGGTCGATCGTATCGATATGATTCTGAACAATGACCAAGATCGTGCCCGGGTGCAGGCCTTTCTGCCGCCGGGGATTCGTATGACCACCCCGAGTCAGCGGGCCCAGAGCACGACCGAGATGACGGCTTCGTTTGAAATAAATCTCAATGCATTGAGTCTGCTGGCCATGGTCGTCGGCATGTTTCTGATTTACAACACAATGACGTTCTCGGTAGTCCAGCGTCGCCAACTGTTGGGGACCCTGCGCTGTTTGGGCGTTTCGCAACGCGAAGTGGCGGGCTTGATGTTGGTCGAGGGGAGTGTCATCGGATTTATTGGTACGCTGGTCGGGCTTGGTTTGGGTATCGTTTTGGCCCAAGGACTGTTGGGTTTGGTAGCACGTACCATCAACGACATCTATTTCGTCGTCAATGTCACCCAGATCCAGGTCGGTTGGTTTGCATTGCTCAAAGGCACCGTGTTGGGGATAGTGGCATCCTTTGTGGCGCTTGCCATCCCGACCCTCGAAGCAGCGCGCACCCCGCCGCGCACCGTGTTGCGGCGTTCGTCCTACGAAGAACAAATGATGCGCATCGTCCCCATCCTCGCTGTGGTGGGGTTATTGGGGATGGCGGTTGGTGGCTTGGTCATGTGGCAAGGCCCATCGATCTGGTTCAGTTACGCCGGGTTGCTCTTTCTCACCTTGGGGGCTGCCATGGTGACACCATGGACGACGGTGGTGTTGATGCAGCTGCTCCGGCCCATTGCGGTGCGCTTCGGCGGGTTGATTGCAGGTATGGCCGTGCGTGATGTGATTACTTCGCTGAGTCGTACCGGCGTCGCAATAGCGGCATTGATGATCGCAGTCGCCGTGACCATTGCAGTCGGACTGATGGTGGCGAGCTTTCGGGTCACTGTCGTTGATTGGCTGACGACCACAATCCGGGCTGATGTCTTTATTTCGGCACCTTCGCTCAATGCGAACCGCCTCGATACCTCCCTGCCTGACGGTGTAACAGACCGAATGGCAACGCTCCCCGGGGTCGCGCGCATCCGGCGCTATCGGAGCACCATGCTGCCCACCGATCGGACGCCCGTGTTGCAGATTGCACTCGACGTGACTCCTGCGGATTACGATACCTTCCTCTGGGCCGAAGGTGACCCGGCGACCATTTGGCCGGCATTTGCCGACGACGCCATCATCATCTCTGAGCCGTTGGCACTCAAACGCGACTTGCATGTGGGTGACACGTTTGTCTTGCAGACGAGTACCGGTGACCGGCGTGTGCCCATTGCGGGTATCTTCTATGACTACGGTACCGAGCTCGGCGTGGTGATGGTGCCCCTCGATCGCTACGCCCGCTGGTATGCCGACGACTCCTTGACGTCGCTCGGCATTTATTTGGAACCTGGGGTCGACCCCGAAGCGTTTGTCTCGGCGGTACGCGAACGAGTGCCTGACATGGCGTTGCTGGTACGTTCCAACGCTTCTCTTCGTGAGACGTCGGTCGAAGTGCTCGATCGGACGTTTGCAATTACCAATGTGCTCCAGTTATTGGCCACCATTGTTGCATTTGTGGGCATTCTGGCGGCTTTAACGGCGATGCAACTCGAACGCATGCGTGAGTTCGGGATGTTGCGTGCGCTCGGGCTCGACCCACGCCAATTGTGGCAATTGATATTGACCGAGACGAGCCTGATGGGTGCAGTCGCCGGGTTGGTCGCCGTACCGGTTGGTACGGCCATGGCGTTGGCACTCATTTATGTGATTAACCGCATCTCGTTTGGCTGGACCTTGCAGTTCGCAATGCAACCCGAGATTTATCTCCAGGCAGGACTGACGGCGATTGTCGCTGCCGTACTGGCAGGGATCTACCCGGCGTGGCGCATCGCACGAGTCTCTCCGGCTGTTGCATTGCGAGAGGAATAAGCATGGACACGTATCGTTACACCACTCTTCGGCGACGGGTGTTGGTCTTGTGGTGTTTTGTGTGGGCAGTTGGATTGTCCGCGTGTGCCACAGCACCTGTATCGACCACCGCTGTTCCTGCACCTGCGCAGATATCGGTCGCCGAGGGGATGGCGCGTACCGATACCACGGGCTATCTGCGTGCCGAAGAAGTACGTGAATTTGCATTCCCTGCCGACCATGGTCCGCATCCGGAGTATGCGGTCGAATGGTGGTATTACACCGGTAATCTGACTGATGCACAGGGGAACGACTACGGCTATCAATTTACCCTGTTCCGCACCGGGCTGCCACGCACTGCTCTGCCGCAAGGCGGCTCGCAATGGCGTTCTGATGCCGTGTATATGGCCCATCTCGCGCTCAGTGATGGTGCACGGCAACGGTTCGTTGCACGCGAACGCTTCAATCGTGGTGCGATAGGGCTCGCAGGCGCACACGCAGCGCCGTTCCGGGTATGGCTCGATGACTGGTCTGTGACTAGCGTTGACGCCGGTACCACGCAGATGCGCATCCAGGCACAGGACGGCGACATTGCCCTCGATGTCACCCTCGATGCGACGGGCCCCATCGTCTTGCAAGGGGATCGCGGTCTGTCACAAAAGTCTGCTGCGAAAGGGAATGCATCCTATTATTACTCGCTGCCACGGATGGCAACCACGGGGACGCTGCGTATCGGCGACACCGATGTCGCGGTTAGCGGCACAAGCTGGATGGACCGCGAATGGAGCACCAGTGCCCTCGGCACGGACCAAGTGGGCTGGGACTGGTTTGCCTTGCATCTCGACGACGGCAGTGACATCATGCTCTATCAGTTGCGCAACCGCGATGGGTCGACCGACCCGTTCAGCGGTGGGTCGGTACGCAATCGAGACGGCACGGTTACACGTTTGGCGGCAACGGATATCCGCTGGGCCCCACAAGGAGTATGGACGAGCCCACACACCGGAGCACCATACCCCGCCGCGTGGGATATCGAGCTCATCCCCCTCGGACTCTCGCTGACCGTAACGCCACTGATCGCGGATCAAGAGCTGCAAGTGACCGTCCGCTACTGGGAAGGTGCAGTAACCGTCGATGCACGCCGCGCCGGGAGCGCTCTCCGCGGTACTGGCTATCTCGAAATGACCGGATACGCAGACATGCCGCGTTGAGCGGCATCTATATATGAGATTTATTGTGCGTCGCATACATCTTTCGCCGTTCCAATGGTCAGTGATACTGGCATGCTTCGTTTTGGCGTGTGCATGGCTGATTGGGGTTATCGCCCAACGACCGCTGACGACGTATGCAATGGCAGACCGCAGCAGTGCACCACACATCACGGGATTCTACGCACCCGAGGAAGCGTCCGACGGTACAACCTACCGATGGACGTCGGGTCTTGCAGTCATTCGTGCCGTTGGTTTCGTTCCCGACCCCGATGCAATCTGGTATGTGACCGTCGCAGCCTCTACACAACTCACACAGATGCACTTCGACGCGTTGGCGGTGGCACATCAGGATGAACGCCGCTACGCATTTCTGTCGCGTCCCACGCGCTGGAACGGGGTGCAGTCAATGCGTATCGGGACGACGACATTCACCGATCCGGCCGAAGCT
>CAIPUQ010000127.1 GCA_903868295.1 uncultured Roseiflexaceae bacterium | reverse complement strand
GTTCCGTGGTGTATGAATTTGTTGGCATGGCAAATTATGTCAAATTACTTACCAATGAAATATTCCTGCATTCGATAAGCCTGACATTGTGGTACACGTTGTGGACCAATCTCGGTCAATTTGTGCTGGGTTTGGCTACCGCATTGTTTCTGAATCGCGCCAATTTATGGGGCAAAACGTTCTTGCTGGCGGCCGTTGTACTACCAATGGTCATCCCGGCGGTCATTCAATCGTTGATATGGTCGTCGATGCTGGCGATGGGTGAATACGGCACACTGAATCGCATTATCGGGTTGTTGGGCTTTGAGCCTGTGATGTGGCTACGTGAAGCACCGATGATTTCGGTCACGCTGGTGAATTTTTGGAACAATTCGGGCTTTGCGATGATTTTGTTTTTGGCAGGACTCGAAAACATCCCCCGCGAAGTCATCGAAGCAGCACATATCGATGGAGCGAGCGCGTGGCAGACCCTGACGCGCATCCGCCTCCCGCTGATTCGCTATGTGATTATGCTGTGGCTTTTGCTCAACACACTGGGGTGTTTGGGAGTATTTGACCTTGTCTATACACTCACCCGTGGTGGGCCGGGCAACAGCACGCAACTGGTGGGTATCTATATTTACGATCAAAGCTTTAAGTTTTATGAGTTGGGCATGGGAAGTGCCGCCTCGGTTATTTTGTTGTGCATCAGTTTGATTATTGGGCTGATCTATGTACGCGTCTTGCGCGTGACACTCTAGCGAGGGCACCATGCAACAATCGACACCACCACAACAGCAACGCAGTGCCGCACGTCTGACTGCCTTCCAAAAGCTTCCGTTGATTGGTATTTATGCATTTATGCTGTTGCTTTGCCTCTTTTGTTTGGCCCCGTTCGTGTGGCCACTCTTGAGTGCGTTTAGCATCAAACCCGAAAACGTCTCGGGGCTGTATTTATACATTCCGGCCGCTTGGACGCTCAAAGGCTTCGACGATGCGATTTTTGGGCGTGGCCAAGCGCTGATTTTGCTCAAAAACAGCTTGCTTACGACCGTGGGCGGAGTCGGCTTTGCGGTCATATTCAGTGCAATGGGCGGTTATACGTTGTCACGGAGCGAATTCCGCTTCAAAAAAGCTTTGATGTATGCCTTTTTGTTGATCCAAATCATCCCCGCCACGGCCACGATTTTGCCCTTTTTCATCATCATGCGTGAACTCCATTTGATTGACTCGTTGTGGGGTGTGACGATCGGGTTGACGGCTGGGCAAATTCCCTTCTTGTTGTGGGTCATGAAGGGCTTTTTTGATGAAGTTCCCAAAGAGCTCGAAGAATCGGCGGCTATCGATGGAGCGACGCGCTTCCAGATTTTGTGGTACGTAATTGTCCCGTTGGCATTGCCGGGATTGGGGGCAGCCTCGGTCCTTGCATTTAACTCAGCCTGGTCGGCGTTTTTTATGCCGTTGATTTTGTTGTCATCGCCCGAAAAATTCTTATTGCCGCTGGGGTTGTTCCGCTCGATTATTGGCTATACCAACATTGACTATCGCATGATGAATGCCATGTCGATTATTTATCTTTTGCCGTCGTTCTTATTTTTCGTGTTGGCGCGACGCTACCTCGTGCGCGGCATGATGGCCGGAGCCATGGCAGGGAATTAACGAGGTTTGCTCCGGATTAGTGGCGATACAGCAAAGCATGGTCACGCAGAGATTGTGTAGGTCGCCGGCATGCTGGCGACAATCCGCAAAAATTCTACTATCTACGTTCATTCGCCGGCATTCTGGCGACAATCCGCAGAAATTCATCATGCAAAGCACGATCACGCAGAGACGCAGCGGCCGCGGAGTACATGTCGGTTCACAACAATTGCGTAGGTCGCCGGCATGCTGGCGACAATCCGCCCGATTGATTCCTGCGGAGCACGGTCACACAGAGACGCGGCGTATGGAGATTACGCTGAGAAGCATAAAGAATAACCATAGCCCCACGTGCCAACGCACCTGCGTGCGCGGGCATGCCGTGGGGCTATGGTTTTGTCCTGCCGTGGGGCTCTTTCAACCTAGCACAAACCTTTGACTACGCACTCGCCTCGGTCAGTGACGCAATCGCCGCGGCGGGGAGCACCAGCTCGGCCGATGCAGTCAGGTCTTTGACCTGATCGACCGTGGTGCCACTGGCAATCGCCGCCGTGATGCCGGGGCGTGCCATAATCCAGGCCAACGCAACCTGACCAGAGGTGGTGTTGAGCTCTTTGGCGACGGCGTCGACGGCAGCCAGGATCTTGAAGCCGCGTTCGTTCATGTAATTGGCCTGCACGCCACCGGCACGGGGGCTGGTGGGCAACGCCTGGCCGGCGCGGTACTTGCCCGAGAAGAAGCCGCTGGCCAATGACGAGTACGTAATCACGCCCACGCCTTCGCTGATGCACATCGGCTCGAGCTCACGCTCGTAGTCGGCCCGCATCACCAGGTTGTAGCGCGGCTGCACGCACTCGTAGCGTGCCAGGTTGTGGCGTTCGCTGACCCACAATGCCTTGGTCAAACGCCAGGCGGCGAAGTTCGACGCGCCGATGTAGCGCACCTTGCCGCTGCTGATAAGGTCGTCGTAGGCCCGTAGCGTCTCGTCCAACGGCGTGTTGAGGTCGTCGGCGTGGGATTGATAGAGGTCGATATAGTCGGTCTTGAGGCGCTTGAGGCTATCCTCGACGTGCTTGATGATGCGGTAGCGTGACAAGCCCTCGCCATTGGGGCCGTCGTCCATGCGCATCCCTACTTTGGTTGCGATGATGAGGTTGCTGCGGTTGTTGCGTGCCTGCATCCAATCGCCCAAGATGCGCTCGGATTCGCCGCCCACATGGCCCGGTGCCCAGCGCGAGTAGACATCGGCGCTGTCGATGAAGTTGCCGCCGCCGGCCACAAACGTGTCGAGCACGTCGTACGAGCGCTGTTGATCCGTCGTCCACCCCAACACATTGCCACCGAAGCATATCGGTGTGACATACAATCCCGTCCGGCCCATGCGTCGTGTCTGCATCTGTCTGCTCCTCTGATTCTGTCCTCGCTGTATTGTACGAGGATTTGCGCGATCATGGCACTCCGCGACCAGGCAGACGCGGTATACTGTAGCCATTACTCTTGTTCGCACGGGGATGGGGATGTCTGCCAGCAAATCAAACCAACGCCTGTGGGCCGAACCCGACACCGTCGAGCTCCTCCAGCGCGAAATCGCCGAAGCACACCGCACCATCAAAGCATTGATGCGCCGCCTCGCCGACGAACAAGAACAATCCCAAAAGACCCAAACAGCCTACGAACAGATGAAAAACAACATCGTCGAGATGAACCGCGAACACACCCTCGTCGAACGCGAACGGGACATGTGGCGCATGCGTGCAGAACAGTCCGGCCTGGGCAGCGGTGATTTTCTGCCTGTGCTCACCGCAGACGAGGTCAGCTCGATACGCCGCGCCATGGCACGGCTCCATCACCCCGACACCGGCGGCGACAGCGACCGCATGAAGCAATGGAACAAACTGCTCGACGATTGCGCCCCCAAAACAACCGACCGACGCACCACACGCGACCCCAAATAAAAATCAAAGATTGGAGCGTTCCTATGCGCCAAAGTGGCATTCTGCTGCACCCTACTTCGCTCCCCGGTCGCTGGGGCATCGGCGATCTCGGCCCGGCTGCCTACCAATTTGTCGACACGCTCATCGCCACGTCGCAACGTATCTGGCAGGTCCTGCCTCTCGGGCCGACCGGTTATGGTGATTCTCCCTACCAATGCTTCTCAGCATTCGCCGGCAACCCACTGCTCATCAGCCCCGACGCCCTCATCGATGCTGGCTTGCTCGATCCTGCAGAACGCGATACGTACCCGCACTTCGACGACCACGGTATCGATTATGGTGCGGTCATCCCTGCCAAGTTCGCCCTGCTGAGCCGCGCCTACCAGGCCTTTGGCCAACACACCGGTGACCTGCACGACGAATACTCTGCATTCTGCGCCGCAGAGTCGCGCTGGTTACCCGACTACGCACTTTTTATGGCCCTGAAAGCCGACCACGGCGGTATTACCTGGTCTTCGTGGGCACCAGCCTATGCGCAGCGCGACCCGGCCGCACTGGCTGAAGCCCGCACCCGCCTGACCGACGCCATCGGCTATCAGCAGTTCTTGCAGTTCATGTTCTCGCGGCAGTGGCGGTCCATCCGTGGCTATGCCAATCAGCGCGGCATTACCATTATCGGCGACGCACCGATTTTCGTCGCCTACGACAGCGCCGACGTCTGGGCTGCGCCCGAGCTCTTTTGGCTCGACGACGCTGGCTTGCCGACCGTCGTGGCCGGCGTGCCGCCTGACTACTTTTCGGTCGATGGGCAGCGCTGGGGCAACCCGCTCTACCGCTGGGATGCCCACCGTGCCCAAGGCTACGCGTGGTGGATCGAGCGCATCCGCTCCAATGCGATGCTCTATGACCTGATCCGCCTCGATCACTTCCGTGGTTTTGTGGCGTATTGGGAGGTCCCCGTGGCCGAGCCCACCGCACGCATCGGCCGTTGGGTCGATGCGCCCGGCTTCGAGCTGTTGCAGGCGCTCACCGCTGCACTCGGTACGTTGCCCATCATCGCCGAGGACCTCGGCCTCATCACTGACGAGGTGGTCCGCCTGCGCGACGAAAACGGCCTCCCGGGGATGAAGATTCTGCAATTCGCCTTCCACGGCGACCCGGCCGAGGCATTCTTGCCGCACCACCATATCCACGCCTGCGTCGTCTATACGGGCACCCACGACAACGACACCAGCCGCGGCTGGTACGAGGCCGCCACCGACAGCGAGCGCTCCTTCCTCGCCGATTACCTCGACAAAAAAACCGAACAAATCGACCCGGCCTGGGACCTGATGCGTCTCGCCTGGGGCTCGGTGGCCGACACCGCCATCGCCCCGCTCCAGGATGTGCTCGACCTGCCCAATGCTGCCCGCATGAACTACCCGGGCCGACTGGGCGGCAATTGGGGCTGGCGCTTCCGCTTCGACGAGCTCCAGCCACACATTCTCGAGCGACTGCGCGTCATGACGCATACCTTTGACCGGGGGTAAATGAGTTATCAGTTATCAGTTATCAGTTATCAGTTATCAGTTATCAGTTATCAGTTATCAGTTACGAGACATTGCTTGTGGAATTTTATTCGGGGAAGCGGTCACGCAGAGACGCAGGGGCAGGGAGTAATGAGTAGTTTTCAGTGATCAGTTTTCAGACACGGCATCTGGAGGTTTTTAGGGATGCGGTTACGCAGAGACGCGGGGCGTCAGAGATTTTAGCGCATCAGCTGATAAACTTTTTGACATACGAAAAAATGCTCTGCGCTCAATTTGCGCACTCCTCACTGCTCCCTGAAAACTGATAACTACTAACTACTATCTGCTAATTACCCCCTGTTTTCGCACCAGAGTGACCAAAAAGCCCCGGGAGCAATGCGCTCACGGGGCCATTTTTTGTCAACGAGAAAAACTCAGACCTTCATAGTGGGATAGCCGGCGTAGTCACCTAAGTGCGCCACCGAGCCTGCGCCGACGATCGCGCCGAGGTGCAACGCCTCAGGGATGCTTTTGTTGCGCAACAGACCGGCGATGAAGCCAGCGTCGAAGCCGTCGCCCGCGCCGACTGGGTCTATCACCCGCTCGGCGGCTACGACCGTGGCCTCGTAGCGTTGACCGTCGACGATGGCCAATGCCCCGCGTTCGGCACGTTTGAGGACGACTGTCTTGATCCCCAGCGCGACGGCCGACGACAGATAGTGCTCGTCGTCACCGGCACCAAACATGGCTGCGGCATCTTCGTGGCCCATCAGCATCACGTCCACCGCGGCAGCGATGGGGGTCAGGGTCGATCGGGCGTTTTCGGCGGACCAGAGCCGTGGCCGGAAGTTGGGATCAAAGGTAATCAGCACCCCAGCGGCCTTTGCCAAGCCGATCGCGTGGGTGCACAAGGCGGAGGCGCGCTCACTGAGGGCAGGCGTGATGCCGGTCAGGTGCATCGCCTTGATGCCCGCGAAGTGGCTGGCGTTCAGATCTTCGGGGCCCATATTGGCGGCTGCGGAGCCGGCACGGTAATAAAACACGCGGCGCGCGCCGTCTGCCAACCACTCGCGGAAGAACACGCCGGTCGGACGCGTTGCATCGACCTGCATGGCACTGGTGTCGACGCCTTCGCCGCTGAGGATATCAACCATGCGCCGACCGAACGGATCGTTGCCGATGCGCGTGTGGAAGCGT
>CAIPUQ010000126.1 GCA_903868295.1 uncultured Roseiflexaceae bacterium | reverse complement strand
GGCACTACCGGCGCGTACAACATTATCTGGGCCGGCGGGGGGGATTGTCGGTGCGTTCCGCGTGGCCCAAGCCGTCGGACATGCACGCTGCATAACCTTTGATATGGGCGGCACATCGACGGATGTTGCGTTGTGTGATGGGGATCTGCCGCGCAGCAGTGGCTCGGCGGTAGGCGGCTTGCCCGTCCGGATACCCAGCCTCGACATCCACACCGTGGGCGCCGGTGGCGGCTCGATTGCCCGTCTCGACGAAGCAGGGGCACTCCGGGTCGGACCGCAAAGTGCGGGAGCAGCGCCTGGTCCAGCCTGCTACGGGATTGGTACCCTGGCCACCGTCACCGATGCGAATGTCGTTTTGGGACGGTTGCGGAGCGATGCGTTTTTGGGGGGCGACATGCAACTCGATCCTGCCCGAGCGGCAACGGCAATCGATAGCATTGCGATTGGTGCAGATGCTGGGCAGGTCGATGCGGCATTGGGGATTATGCGAGTGGTCAACGCGGCGATGGCGCGGGCGGTACGGACCATCTCGGTCGAACGTGGTCACAACCCAAAAGACTTCACGTTGATTGCGTTTGGTGGAGCAGGCCCATTGCATGCGGCGCACTTGGCTGATGAACTGGGGATGGATCGCGTGCTTATCCCCCGCTTCCCGGGCGTCCTTTCGGCACTGGGGATGGCTACCGCTGCAGTGACACGGAGCACCAGCCGACCAATCTTGTCGCTGCTTTCAGAGGTGACCGCGCCACGGGTCGAGCGCATGTTGGCAGATACCACCAGCGCACTCGCGCAGGCGTTGCTGGGCGACGGCGAAGACCCTGCAACCTTCACCCACGACATCAGTCTCGCCGTGCGCTACAAAGGGCAGGTATTTGAGCTTGACGTCCCGCTGTGTAACGGATCGGTATGCACGCATGCGGAACTGGCGGCAGTGGCAGAGCAGTTCCACGACCTGCATCAGCGCAGATATGGGCACACGATGCGTGAACGCGCCATCGAGGTAACCATGCTGACACATCGCGTTGCAAATCAACCCATCGCCATACCGAGTCCCGAACCAATGCAACGAACCAGCGCACTCACGCCACGCTCATGGGTCGATGCGTACCCCGATGATCAACCGACTGCACAGCCGACCGCAATCTATGTGCGCGAAGCGCTCTGCAGTGGCGACCGCATTGTCGGACCTGCTATTCTGACCCAGCTCGATGCGACCACCGTGCTGCCATCGGACTGGCAGCTTGAGGTCCTTGTGACCCGTGATATCTTGTTGACCCGTCGCCCCTCGGACACGCGCTAACGACGGATCTCGCACGTTACGCCTGGCCAGCCATGTTCGTGGCAAAGCGCTGCAACGCGACATCATACACATCGAGATCGCATTGGTTGTGAGCGAGCAACAATGCGTATGTCTCGGCGGGCAATAGTTCTTGGATGCGGGCGATGCGTTCTTGAATGGTTCGCGCTCGACCGGCAGAGCTATTGACATGCTCGTAGGTATAGTCCATGCCAGGGAAAACGGGTTCGAGGTAGCGTTGCATCAACGTGATTGATTCATCAAATCGCTCGACGATACCGAAGAAGGGCATCTTTTCGATCTGCGCGAGTGTTATCGATCGCATGGTTGCATCGTTCATCGATGCGGCGAGTGCCGGATTGCGACGGCCCGACACACAGCGGGATTGGAAGTTTTTGATGACGGCCCCACCCTCGGGTGAGAGTCGCCAACGCACATAGGCATCAAAATCGAGCTGCTTTGCCATGCGCGAGCCATGACTGGTGCTGCCGGTCTGGCGTTTTTCGTATTCATAGACCGAATGCGCCCGATCGATGGGATGACGCAAAAACAATATCGGGTACACCGTCAGATGTGCAGGAATCGTCTGATAGATGGTCGCCTGATGGCTGGTTACGCACTCTACCGAAGGATTAGCATCGAGGTATGCGGTCATTTCGGCGTCACCGAGGACAGACCATGGATGTTCGCCTTCGATTTGCCCAAACTGACCGGCAAATTCCCGTTCGAAAATATGATCCACGCTCGAACCGGCGTTCTTGAATAAATGATAATGAATGATGACGTTGCGCGCCATTGCTCGCACCTCTCTTGACCATAGTGCTCGTGATATCACAAAAGTATACCTGATTCGGTTGTTCCTGCATGGGGCAAAAGGTCAGTGTTCGGTCGAATGAACCGGCGGACGCGCTGTTGTATCGCGAGATCAGCGTTGCGGTGCGCAGAGAACGTGATGGCGTCCCTGCCATTGTGCACTCAACGCCTGTTCTATGCTATTCTTGATGTGCTTGAGACAGACCATTAGGGGGTTGTAATGGCGACAGTCGGGATAATCGCAGGTATGCACCGGAGCGGGACATCTGCGCTTGCGCGGGTGATGAACCTCTTGGGCTACGAAATCCCGGGCGAGATCGACTCGAACACCCACCACAACGCCTCGGGGCATTGGGAACCGGTCGCTTTCGTTGCGCTGAACATGCAGCTGCTGCACGAGCTCGGATCTGATTGGTGTGAACTCCGTCTGCCCGAAACAACGTCGCTCGACGCAATACGCCAACAGAGCCGATTGGAAATAGACGCATACGCACACACATCGTTTGTGGCGCACGCATCCATCGTCATCAAAGACCCCCGGGTCTGTTATACGCTCCCCTTGTGGATCGATGCTGTCAAACGGCACGGTGATGCGCCAATAGTGCTGTTGCCCTATCGACACCCGGTCGAGGTAGCCAAGTCGCTTGCTGCTCGTGACGGGATGGATCTCAACATTGGGCTTGCCCTGTGGCTGTGTAGCATGCTGTCTGCCGAGGTGTATTCGCGCGGGGTCCCACGCTGTGCAGTCGGGTTCGGTGCATTCATTGCCGATTGGCGGGCTGCGTATGCCCCGGTGGCAGCGTTGACCGGCGCGACGATTCCGGACGGCACTGACCCCATCGGGATGCAAATCGATCGGTACGTCAATCGCGAACAACGACACCACACCATCCTCGAGTTGACCCCGGCGCTGCGTGCGCTGTCGATGCTCGAATTAGCTCTCGAAGCATATCAATTATTTGATGCAGACCTCGATACCCCTGCAGTGCGTGAGCAGTTTGATACGTTGCGTCAGAACGTCGCTGCCCAGTTGTCTGCCGATGGTCTCGTCACTGCTGCGCGCGATTTTGGGCGGACGTACACACACCTGCGGGCAATCGATGAGCGCGAGCAAGTCATTGCCACGTTGCGTCGTGAGATGCACGAAAACAACATGGTGGCCCAGCAAATCGCCGATGAACGCGAGTCGCTCAAGGTATATCAGACAGACCTTATTTATCGCCATCGCATTATTCAGCAACGCCAGGCCGAACACATCGAAGAACTCGGCCATATCCGACACCGACTCCAAGAGCGCCTCGATTGGCGCGAAGGGCAGCTCGACGCAGTTGTACCCGAGCGGGATTGGTTGCGCGACACCGCTGCTGCACGCGAGCGCGAAGTCGCCTGGCTGCGTGCTGTAGTGGCTTCACAAGAGCACCTGGTGCGTCCGATCCGACCACTGCTGAGGCTGTGGCAACGATTGCTCCGACGCACGCAGGACAACACCCCACCGACGAAGTAACCGCACTTGCCTACCAAAGAGATACGCATGCAGCAGCAGTCACCGGCTCTGACGACAAAAACCACGCACCCGCACGGAATGATTCCTGTGGTATCGACACTCGACCCCGAGCGTGCAACATATACCATGCGTAGTATGCGACCGACCCTCCCTGTCACCGATCTGCATGCATTTGCACATACATCCGTGCCGCAATCGCGTCGATTAGCGTTCTTTAGCGCAATCTACAGCCACCTCGGTGTGCTGGGACCCTTCATTATCCGCATGCTCACCATGTTGTTGCACCGAATCATGAAGCAATCCGTTATCCCCGCAGAATTGGTAGCGCTGGCGCGTTACCCGGTGCTGTTCGATAAACGCTACTACCTACGCCAATTGAGCGATTCCAACGGTACACTCCCCAGCGACGCGCTATACCACTACCTGACGGTTGGCGATGCACACAACATTTGTCCCAATCCGCTGTTTGATCCTGCGCTCTATCGGCGCCACAACATGCAGGCCAGCGAATCGACCCAAAACACCCTGATGCACTACATCCACGGTGTCTGGCATGGCACCGGGGTAACGTGTTATATATTTCATTCACGCTGGTACATGGCCCAAAACGCCGATGTGGCAGCAACGGGCATCAACCCACTCGCACATTACATGACTGTTGGGTACCGCGAACACCGTGATCCGAGCGCGGCCATGCAGGTCGACAACTACTGGGCGCGGACGCCGCAGCTCGCCAAAACCGCAGACCCGGCGCAACACTACATGACCGGCGGATTCCGTCGTTACCCACATGCCGACGAAATGCTCAATATACTGGCAGACATGCCGTTCCCCTACGATGTCTCGCGCGAGTTCCAGCACTTTGCGACCCACGCAGGGTTGCCACAGAGTGCGTCGCAACGTGCAGCCCAGCATGCATCGATCCAACACCTCATCACACAATGTATTGCGTTGCACTCGGCTACCCCACGGGTCAGCGTCATCATCCCTGTCTACAACCAGCTGACGTACACCATCAACGCCATCGAATCGATTCTGCTTAGTGATACGCAGACGCCGTTCGAACTCATCATCATCGACGATCGTTCGACCGACGAGACGGCGGATTTCTTTGCAGATCTCGCACCCATTCGGATCCATACGCAAGCCACCAACCAGGGATTCATCGCTGCCTGTAACCAAGGGGCGACGTTGGCACGGGGCGAGCTCTTGTTGTTCCTCAACAACGATGTGTATGTGTTGCCGCAGTGGCTCGATGCTCTGGTTGAGACCTTTACTCATACGCCGCATGCAGGATTGGTCGGATCACAGTTTTTGTACCCCGACGGCCTGCTCCAAGAAGCGGGCGGCATTGTCTGGCAAAACGGTGAAGGATGGAACTACGGCCGCGGCGAATACCCGATGACGCCTATCTACGCCTATGCACGCTCTGTGGACTACTGTTCCGGCGCATCGATTATGATCCGCGCGGGGTTGTTTACGCAACTGGGCATGTTCCCCGAGGACTTCAAACCTGCCTATTACGAGGACACCGATTTGGGAATGGCGGTGCGGGCAGCTGGATTTTCAGTCATTTACCAGCCAGCCTCCAAAATTGTCCATTTCGAAGGGGTCTCGTCGGGCCGTGACCTCCACTCTGGGGTCAAAGCATACCAACTGCGCAATCAACAGCGATTTGCTGCAAAGTGGGCAGACCGGCTCATCGGGCGTCGACCGTACGGGGACAACCCGCATCGGGCCGCGATGTACTGGTATGGTGATCGGATGTTTTTTGCCGACGCGACCTACCCCACACCAGACCAAGACGCTGGCTCGCAGGTCGCCGACAGTTGGATGCGGATGTTCCGCATGCTGGGCTACCATGTCTCATTCGTCCCGGTGGACAATTTCGTCGGCGTTCCCAAATACACCAAACGACTCGAAGCACTGGGCGTCTATTGCCCACGGCGGCCGTACGAAGGTGACCTGCGCTCGTTCTATGCAACCACCGGTCTACCGTACGCCTTCGGCGTTTTTCATCGATACGATCGAGCCCGCCGTGTCTACCAGATTTTGGACGAGCTGCAGATATCCATACCGCGGATCTTCATCCCCGCTGACCTGCATCATCTGCGCGACCAACGTCAAGCGCTCTTGACCGGTTCGGTCGCCGACTTGCTCACGAGCTTTCGGACCAAATACGAAGAGTACGCCGTGATGGCACAGTCGACCCTGATTTGTGTGCACAGTAATCACGAACAGGACGAAATCAACGCGACTGTTGCACAGCTGGACGTCGAAGTATCGCCCATCATGTACGACGTACCCGGTCGGACGCGCGGCTATGCAGAGCGTGCCGATGTGTTGTTTGTGGGAGGTTTTCGCCATCCACCGAATGTCGATGGAATCGTGTTCTTCTGCAACGAGGTATGGCCACTCGTGCAGGCACGATTACCAGGCGTACGCCTCAAGATTGTGGGCTCGAACATCACTCCTGATGTGGCGACATTGGCGGGTCCAACCGTTGATGTGATGGGGTTTGTCGAGAACCTGGACCCCATCCTCGATGGCATCCGCTTAACGATTGCCCCGCTCCGGTACGGTGCCGGCGTCAAGGGCAAAGTGACTATGAGTATGTGCAATGGTATCCCGGTTGTGGGTACCGCAATTGCCTTCGAGGGTATGTCACTGACGAACGGCGTCGAGATGCTGGCAGCAGACGCAGCAATCGAAATGGCCAACCATATCGTGGCAGCCTATAGTGACGAGCAGCTCTGGTACCGCTTGTCGGACGCCGCAGTAGCCCGTGCACAAGCCGAATACTCGGCCGAGGCGAATATCCCGCTGTTCGAGCGCTTCATCGCCAGAACCGCAGGTGCAGTAGGGCCAGGTATAGGCGTATCTGCGTCATGAGTGAGCCTGTGAACGCCGTCGGCGCATCGTCGGGATACCGACCAGACATCGATGGACTGCGTGCAGTCGCAGTCCTTTCGGTTTTTTTGTATCACCTCAACATCCCTGGCTTTGGTGGTGGGTACGTCGGCGTCGATGTGTTCTTTGTCATTAGCGGATTCCTCATCACACGCATCCTGCTGACCGAGTACCGTACCACCGGAACAATCGATTACCGTGCATTTTATCTGCGCCGCATCCGACGCATCATCCCCGCGTTGATCGCCGTCCTCGTCCTGACCACCCTGACGAGCATCTTCTTCTTATCGCCTACACAGCTCATTGCTTACGGGCAGTCTTTGATTGCGACCGTCGCGTCCGTATCGAATATCTGGTTCGGCGCAACTAGTGGCTACTTCGATGGCGATGCAACCCAAAAGCCGCTCTTGCACACCTGGTCACTCGGTGTCGAAGAACAGTTCTACCTGGTGTGGCCACTGTGCATAGCGCTGTTGGCGCGTGTCAGGCAGGTGCGCGGATGGCATCTCGGTGTGATAGTGGTTGGTGCGACCCTCTTGAGTGAATACTGGCTCGGGTTCGACCCGACCAAGACGTTTTTTGGCATGCCGTTCCGCGTGGGAGAGTTTGCGATCGGTGCGCTGGTATTCTTGCTGCAGCCGATTGCTCCGCGCATCCGTTGGCTGGCACCGTTGTTGTATAGTGCGGGGCTGCTCTGTATTGCAGCCGTCGTGGCGTTGTACAGCGACACGACGGTTTTCCCTGGCCTCAACGCGCTCGTCCCCTGCGTCGCTGCGGGCATCTGCATCTGGTGTGCACCTGCTGCAGGGTGGTTGCCATGTCTCCTGAGCAATCGCGTGATGGTGACGATCGGCCTGCTGAGTTATGTCATCTACTTGGTGCACTGGCCCGTGATTGTGTTTGCGCCGTATGTGCGCGGGTTCAGGCCTGCAACCGGCTGGGACAGTGTCGTCATACTGGTCGTCACCCTGGCTATTGCTGCGGTTATCCACGTCGTAGTTGAACGCCCATTGCGTGCACCGACATACCCCCTCCGGCGCGTCCTGCGGTTCGTGGTGACGCTCAGCATTGTGCTGGTGGCGAGTGGGATTGCCATGTGGGTCTATGACGGCTTCTTGTGGCGTGGCTGGGTCGTGCGCGGCACGTTGACACCGGCGCTGATTGCCAAAGGCAAAAACGATCGGTTCCAAATCAATGCGCTGATGTGCGAAAAACGACAGTTGGATTGTTTACCGCCGACCGACGGGAAGCCGCGCATCATCATCGAGACGCCCGTACCCGCAGAACAGAGTGTGCTGATTATGGGCGACAGTCATGCAGTGGATGCGATGAATGCATGGCATGCGG
>CAIPUQ010000125.1 GCA_903868295.1 uncultured Roseiflexaceae bacterium | reverse complement strand
GGATTCGAACCAGCGAAGGCGTAAGCCAGCAGATTTACAGTCTGCCCCGGTTGGCCACTTCGGTATCGACCCACACATGTTGTTTGAACAACGAGGTGTATTATACGGCGCCAAAAATCAAATGTCAAACCGAGATTTGGGGATATGACGATGGAGTGGGGTGGTAGAATGCGGCATCCGTACGTACACCAGGAGCACATATATGACATTTGTCACTGTGGCCTCGGGACTCCAGTTCCCTGAGGGACCAATCGCGTGTGCGGATGGTTCGATCGTGTTGGTCGAAATGTTTCGTCCCAGTCTGACCCACATCAGTTCCACTGGGCTCATCAGCATTGTTACATCAATCGTTGGTGGCCCGAATGGCGCGGCTGTTGGTCCCGATGGGCGCATGTATGTATGCAACAACGGAGCCGCGTTTGCACCGGTTCGTGCGGCAGATGGTGGTATCGATGTCGTCTACTCGGATGCGCAGCGCTACATCGGTGGGTCGATTGATGTTGTTGATATGGCATCGGGAGCGGTCACCACGCTGTATCGTACGTGTGATGGTGTACCGTTGCGTGCTCCCAATGACCTGGTGTTTGATGCCCACGGCGGTTTCTACGTGAGCGATCTCGGCTATCCCATGACCGGGTACGCACCGGCATCACCCATCTACTACGCGCGTGCCGATGGATCGCGGATTGCGGTGTGTGTGGCAAACGCAAGCGGACCGAACGGAGTTGGTTTGTCACCGGATGGGACACGCCTGTATTGGGCCGAGACGATGGCAGGGCGTCTTATGTCTGTGGTTGTGGATGCGCCGGGCGTCTGTACCGGTGCGCCGGTCGTGTTGTATCAGTTCCCTGCGGGGGATGCGCTCGATTCGTTGGCAATCGATGCCGAAGGGAACGTGTGTGTCGCCGTGTTGGGCAGCGGCGCAATTGCCTGCGTATCACCGACAGGGGCGTTGATTGCCCGCTACCCAACGGGCGATGCGGGCACGACGAATATCTGCTTTGGCGGAGCAGACCGACGAACGGCGTTTGTCACATTGGGTCGTTCGGGGCAGGTGGTGTCGATGCAGTGGCACTGTGCGGGATTGGCGCTGGTACACGAGTGCTGAGGGTTGTTTGGGTACGAGAAAACGCCGCACCGTGCGGTGCGGCGTTGCGCGCGTGGGTTATGCGGGGATGGCAAGGACCTCTGCGGCAGAGCGCAACTGCCAGGCGGGGTGTGTGTAACTGCTCCGCAGGACCAGTTTGGCTGGCCGCGGGCTTGGGTTCGCGGCGAGTGTTGCTGCCCGAATGCCAGACGGGTCGTGGCCGCGTGCACTGACCAGCGCGCGGGCGAAGGCGTAGCGGCTGATGGGTGCTGCCCCCACAAGGTGGAGCGGGCCGCGATGGTCGTGGCCCAGCAGGTCGATCAGCGCAGCGCTGAGTTCGTCGACGAGGACGGGGCAGCGCCATTCGTCGGTGAAAAACGCCATTTGTGTGCGCCCTGCTGCTGCATCAAGGGCAAGCTGGTCATGGCGGCCAGGTGCGGCAGTGGGCAGGCTGTAGATGAGTGAGGTGCGCACTATGCTGGCCTCGGGGTGGGCTTGTGCGACGGCTGCTTCGGCAACGGCTTTGGCGACGCCGTAGGGAACGATGGGGTCT
>CAIPUQ010000124.1 GCA_903868295.1 uncultured Roseiflexaceae bacterium | reverse complement strand
CGATGACTGCGTCCATGCCGTCTGCGCGTAGCCAGTCTCGAACCCGCCGTTAGTCACACTCGTCGACCAGGCCGGCAATGCCGTGGCCGTCATGGTCACACTCGCGGTCAGCGTTGGACTGGGCGTCTCGGACGGTGTTGCGGTCTCTGAGGGAGTCAGCGTCGCTGTCCGGGTCGGGGTGATTGTTTTGGTGGCAGTGCGTGTCCGCGTCCGCGTCTTGGATGCCGTGTGGCGCGGATTGCGGGTCATTGTGCGTGTCGCCGTCCGCGTCCGCGTCATGGTGCGCGATTTGGTGACGCTGGCAGTGCGGGTAACAGTAACGGTCGGTGTAATCGCACCTGCGATGGCTGCCAGACGGGCTGCTGCGGCGACATCGATGCGGCTGATAGACAAGGGATCTTCTGCACGACTATCAATAATGGTTGTGCCACTGGTCTGTAACCACGTCAAGACCGTTGCCACCGATGCCGTGGGGACCATACTCTTGAGCACGGCCCACGCACCAGCGACATGTGGTGCTGCCATGCTTGTCCCTTGATAATCGTCGTAACTCGTGGTCGACGCCGCAGTCGCCGACATGATTTTGTGCCCGGGAGCCATCAGGTCCAGCAACCGATCGCCCTGCGCGGTCGGATTGTTGTTCATCACCATGGGCCGATTCGAGAAACTCGCCGGTGCATCCAGGGTCGCCGTGCGCGCGGAACTCGTCGCCCCGACCGCAATCGCCGTCGCAATACAGGCCGGCGATGCAATCCCGTATGTATACGAATCGTTGCCGCTTGCAATGACCGTGGCTATCCCTGCCGCCCGGAGTATGTCCACCGGCGTTTTGACGGGATCACGGTCACACGAGGTAATCCCCGTGTACAGTCCGCCGCCCAGACTCATATTGACCGCTGCCAACGTGCCCCATTCGGCCGTGCGGCGCTGCGCAAAAACCCAGTTGAGCCCCAAAATCTGATCGGATTGGTACGACATCACACACGGTCCTGTCGCACTCACACCACATGCGCTCGTCGCAAACAGACTGAACACCTGCACGGCAATGATTTTGGCGGCAGGCGCCACGCCCGAGAACGTCCGCCCGCCATAGGTTAGTTGCTTGCCGGCGACAATCCCGGCGACGTGCGTCCCGTGACTACACAATTCGGCACACGGCTCTGCTGCACCGGTCCCAAACTTCTGCGCGACCCCACCGGGGCAGATAGATGTCGACTTCTGGCTACTATTCGTGGTCGAAAAACACGCCTGTCCAATAACTTGCCCACTCAAAAATTCGTGGCCACTGAGCACACCCGTATCCAGCACGGCGACAGATGTCCCTGCGCCGGCATTCCCCGCTGCATTGGCACTCGCCGACCCAATAATCGTTGTGGACTCGTACAGATCTGCTCTGTACAGTCGGTCTGGTTGAATCGCCACGATGCCAGGGTCATTGACCATGCTCTTCATGTCGCGCGGGGTCATCACCGCAAACACCAGCGGGGCATAGGCCGGCTGTGCCTTGGTGATGGTCAACACCGCCGCATGCCGCCCCAACACGTTCGTGCGGAGGCTGCGTATCCCGGCGGCGCTCTGTTCGATGGCGGCAAGTGACTGTGTCGCAGGCCGGTCCGACACGCGCAATGAAATAATGACCGGTACCGCCTGATCTGGATCAAGGGCCTGGAGCGTCGCGTCGATGGTCGCTGGTGGGTAGGCGGGCGCTGCGGTCAGCTGCCCAAAGGTGACCAGGATCACCGTTACCATCAGCACAAAGACCCCGATAACGCGCACGACAGAAGGAATTTTCATGAATACTCTCTTTGCTACCCAATCAGTATAATTTATTTAGTCGCCTTAATATTTCTGTCACGCAGTGCGTAGTGGCCGTGATAATCAAGCAGGCGTTCATGCATGCCTGTGCTGCCGGCGCACAGACCCTCGCAGATAGACTTTGGCAAACCATTCCACCTTACAACGACACCAAACCCCCGACGGTGCGCACACCATCGGGGGCTTTGCGATTGGGACAGATACCGTTACGGCTGTTTTTTGGAGTCCACTCCCACGGGGGCATCCCATTCTGCGTGCACCTCGTTTGGCACTCGATAAATGCTTTCGGTCAGCGCACTCACGTACCCCACATCGTCGACCAAGAAGTGGCTTATCAACGTGCCATTGGTCACCGTTTTGATTTCGAGCGGGATGCCCGTCTGCCCTCGTAAAGCGGTGACGTCAATCGAAAACGGAACATACCCGAGCGTCGAATTCGTCGCATAACACAGCGGGATAGTTGCCACCACTACACTGTTGAGCTTCACCGTGGTTACATCGTTGCCGCATACCGTCTCGGAGGAAGAGACCCAGGTGTGCAGGCGCAGGTACGTCGCTTCTGTGGGGATGGTCAGGGTCGTGGCCAAAACCGACGTTTCGCTATTGTCACCACCCAACCAGGCAAAGTATGTCCCATGACGCGGCAAATACGTCCGATCAGCGGTACTAATTAGGTACAAAAATTTATCGCTCGTTTCCGTCCAGGCTGTCTGTGTAAAGCCACTCTCGAACCCACCATTGGTCACACTCGTCGACCAGGCCGGCAACGGCGTTGCCGTCGCAGTTCTGGTCAGCGTTGCAGTGCGTGTCGCGGTTCTGCTGCGGGTGGCGGTGCGGGTTTTGGTGCGGGTTTTGGTGGCCGATTGCTTGGGGTTGCGGGTGGCTGTACGCGTGCTGGTACGCGTTCGCGTCGCCGTATTCGTCGGCGTGAGCGTTGCCGTCGGTGTTGCGGTGAGCTCGGCGTTGACTTTGGCAACTGCCGCACCGACGTCGATGCGGGGGATCGACAATGGGTCACTGTTCCGTCTGTCGACGATTGTTTTGCCCGTCGTCCGCAACCATCCCAACACCTGAGTCACCGAGGCACCAGGGACGATACCCTTGAGCACTGCCCAGGCACCGGCCACATGCGGGGTGGCCATCGACGTGCCCGGGTAATCGTCGTAGCTGGTGGTCGTTGTGGCAATCGACGACATGACGACATTACCCGGCGCCATCAGGTCCAACAGGCGATCACCCGCTGCATTGGGGTTGTTGGCCGAGGCGCGTGGCCGATTCGAAAAACTCGCCGGCGCATCGAGTGTCCCCGAACGAGCCGCCGTCGAGGCTCCGACGGCAATCGCCGACGAGACACACGCCGGCGCCCCGATTGCGGTGAGCATATTTACGTTATCTTCGGCTTCGTTGCCGCTGGCGATGACCGTGGCCACGCCTGCCGACCGCAGGGTATCGATTGATGTCTTGATTGGGTCAGCGTTACAGGCGTTCAACGTCCCATACTCACCACCGCCGAGGCTCATGTTGACCGACGCCAGCGTCCCCCAGTCCGCCGTGTTGCGATTGGTATACAACCACTCAAGCGCACTGATTTGATCTGATTCAAACGACATCACACACGGTCCTGTGGCACCAAGACCACATGCACTTTTCGCAAATTGGCTGAACACCTGGACGGCGATGATTTTGGCTGCAGGGGCCACACCCGAGAAGGTCTGACCGCCATAGGTGATTTTTTTGCCGGCAACAATCCCGGCGACGTGGGTGCCATGGTCGCAGTCAATGGGGCAGGGCTCACCTGCACCGATTGCAAAGCTCGAGGCTGCGCCACCAGGACAGACGGATGTCGACTTCTCGGTACTATCCGTGGTCGAAAAGCAGGCTTCATCGACGACCTGGCCACTCAAAAACTCGTGCCCACTGAGCACGCCCGTATCGAGCACCGCAACGGATGTGCCGGCACCGGCATACCCCGACACATTGGCACTGGCTGATCCGATCAGCGTGGTCGACTCGTATAACGCTGGTTTGGCCAGCCGATCAGGACTGATCGACGCAACCGACGGGTCACTCGCCAAGGCATCCAGATCGCGTGGGCTCATCCGGGCAAACACGAGCGGCACGTGTG
>CAIPUQ010000123.1 GCA_903868295.1 uncultured Roseiflexaceae bacterium | reverse complement strand
GTATCGGTGTGCGTCTGATTATTCGGCAGCTTTGAACCCGATAACGCCTGCACATGCCCGTAGCTGCTGTTGTGCAGCGCTGATGGAGTGCGTGCCGCTACTCGCGTTGATACGGGTGATGATCTGCTTGAGGTGTGAGAGCGCGATGTGCATGGCCAAATCGTCGTCGAGTGCTGCATAGAACGCAGCCACATCGTCGTTTACATTGAGCACCGGCCCACTCCCTGCAGGTGCCGAAAGGGCAGTGACGAGGGCGGCTATTTCGCCTTCGGCGGCTTTGGCATCGGCGCGAATGTAATTGAAGTCCTCACGGTACGGGAACGAGGCCAAATACCAGCGGATCGAGTCAGGGCTTTGTTGCAGGACTGCGTCGCGTACAAACACCAGATTTCCCAGTGATTTGCTCATTTTGGCGCCGTCGAGCCAGGTCAAGCCACCATGCACCCAGAAGCGGGTGAACGGTCGTTTGCCGGTGTAGCCTTCGGTCTGCACGATTTCGGATGGATGGTGCGGGAACACCAAATCGCGGCCGCCGCCGTGGATGTCGAGTTGGTCGCCGAGGTAGCGGGTCGACATGGCCGTGCACTCGATGTGCCAGCCCGGTCGGCCAGGGCCCCACGGGCTTGGCCATGTCGGTTCGCCGGGGTTGGAGGTGCGCCATAGCACAAAATCGAGCGGGTCGGTTTTGTTGGGATCGTTGGGATTGTTGCCGCGTTCGTTTGCTGTTTTGAGGAGTTCTTCGTACCCGCCGAGCCGAGCCATTTCGCCGTAGCTTGGTTCGCTGCTGACGTCAAAGAAGACATTGCCGTTGGCGACATATGCTTTGCCGTTTTTGAGGAGGCCTTCGATGATGGGAATCATGCCGCTGATTTCTTCGGAGACTTTGGGGAAGAAATCCGGCGTAAGGAAGTTCATCGCCTTGCAGTCCTTCAGGTACTGGTCGACTTCGCGCTTGGCGAGGACATCCCAGGCGATGGAGTCGCGGTTGGCGCGTTCAAACAACGGGTCGTCGACATCGGTGACGTTTTGACAGTAGGTTACCTGACCACCCTGTGAACGAATATAGCGAATCAATATGTCGAATATCAAAAACGTGTGGGCATGACCGATATGTGTTGTATCGTAGGGCGTGACACCGCAGACGTAGAGGGTCAACGGACGGTCTTTGGGAATCTCGAGCGTCGCTTTGTGCCCACGCAATGTGTCGAAGAGTTGCATAATGCCGTCCTTTGTGGAATGGATTACCCATATTATACACGGGACGCTTGCAAAACGTACCCGCTTCCGCTGGTCGCACACGCGCAGAAGCTGATAGCTGCAGTGGTATTCTATACAGACGCAAAAAGGAGACGCCGTGCGTATTGGAATAGACATTAGCCGATTGGCGACACGCCAACGAACCGGTACCGAGCGCTATACATGGGAACTGTTGGCTGCCTTGGCCGTTGACCCTGGCCCGCATACCTATCTGCTCTATACGCGTGAGCTCCCCGAAGACTTGCCTGTGTTACCGCCACAGATGGAGGTGCGTGTGGTCCCCGGTCGACGACTGTGGACACATATCCATCTCGCAGCGGAGTTGTTCCGCGACTGTCCTGATGTGTTGTTTGTGCCGTCGCATGTCGTGCCATGGAACACGCCGTTCTTGCGCCATCTGCATGTGGTCACCACCGTCCACGACTTGGGATTTTTGGCGTTCCCCGCAGCGCATACGACCTTCCAAAACATCTATCTGCGATTGAGCACGCGCTGGGCAGCCTGGGCAGCCCAGCGTATCATTGCGATTTCGGATGCAACAGCGCGCGATTTGGTGCGTTATACCGGGATGGACTCCAGCCGGATTGCGGTCATCGCACACGGTGTTGCACCGGTATTTGCGCCGACGCATGCGACCGCACAACCATATGATCGCTTTTTCCTCACGGTTGGGACACTCCAGCCACGCAAAAACCTACAGCGCCTGATCGAGGCATTTATCCGCATGCCGCAGAACCACGACACACAGCTGGTCATCGCGGGCAAAGTAGGGTGGCTCGGCGAGCCGTTGCAGGCACTCATCGATGCCGCGGGTGCGCGCAATCGCATCCATTTGGTGGGATTTGTCCCTGATGCGACGCTCTACGGACTGCTGGCGAGTGCCCGAGCGTTTGTCTTCCCATCCCTGTACGAGGGGTTTGGCATGCCGGTGCTCGAGGCAATGGCCAGCGGGACGGCAGTCGTCTGCGCAAACACCTCAGCGTTGCCCGAAGTCGCAGGGGATGCGGCGGTGCTGTTTGACCCGCTGTCGGTCGAATCGATGTGTACGGCGCTGACCCGTGTCGACAACGATGATGCGCTTGTGGCCGCGTGTGTCGAGCGTGGCTTGGAACGTGTACAGCACTATACATGGGCGCGCTGTGCGGCACAGACGCGTGCCGTGCTCGAAGGGTCCGCCTGATGCGCCGCTGGTATTACGGCTGGAGCATGCTCGGTGTGTTAGCAATCACCGAGACAATCTCGTACGGAATTTTGATTTATGCCTTCAGTGTCTTTGTGGTGCCGTTGGAGGAAGCGTTTGGTTGGTCGCGCGCGACCATCAATGGTGCGATCACGGCTGCACAGTTGGTTGCTGGGTTACTCGCCTGGCCAGTCGGTGTGGTATTGGATCGCTACGGCGCGCGCTGGATGATGACCGCTGGTGCGGTATGGGCGGCGCTATGGTTGGGAGCCTGGGGATTCGTTACCGAGCCATGGCAGCACATTGTGGTGTGGGTGATGCTGGGCATTTCGATGGCAACGACCCTGTACGAACCGGCGTTTGTGGTGGTGGCACAGTGGTTTGAGCGGCGCCGGAGCACCGCGTTGACCGTATTGACGTTTGTGGCGGGGTTCGCCATTATCATCGCCACCCCGAGCACGACGTGGCTCATCCACACCTATTCATGGCAGGTCACCACATGGGTCTATGCGGCGGTGATGCTGGTAGTGGTTGCACCGTTGTTGGCATGGTGGATCCGCAAATCACCCGCAGATGTGGGAGCGACGGTCGATGGCTTGCCGGCGGCGACGAGTAATACCGTGCGCGCTGTGCCGTTGGGCATGGTACGTGATGTGTTACG
>CAIPUQ010000122.1 GCA_903868295.1 uncultured Roseiflexaceae bacterium | reverse complement strand
GACGTCATCAACATTGTCAGCGCCCGAACGCTGTACGAGACGTTTGTGGCGAGCCGCAAGCAGGGCGAACGTGATCCGTTTGCCTGGCTCTACCCCGATGCAGAACGTACCGCACCAATCATCACAGTCCATGACGCAGCATCACACGCGCTCGCCTGGATGGGGAGCATCTACGGTGCGAAAGTGACCTCGTTGGGCGTCGATGACTTTGGTCAGTCCGGTGCCCGTGATGACCTGTATCATCACTTTGGGGTAGATACCCCACACATCGTCGAGGCAGCACTGAGCGCCCTCGACGAGTAGTCCAGCGAGTCTACAATGCCCCAGCGCTGATAGCCATCAGCGCTGGGGCATCATGGTATAATCGCCCTAGAACCACGTGGTTCCAGTGCGCGAGAGGGAACTACCATGCCAGCAAACAAGCCTTCAATATTTTCGGTATTGCTCGAGCTCGCACTCGTCATCAACGAGCAGATGACCCTCGAGGCATTGATCGCTGTTATACACGCACGGCGTGAAACCTCGGGAACCAAATCTACCGCACAAACCATTGAACGTATCAACGTTGAATACCACAAAGCAGGATTCGTCCGCCTGCATAATGGCAATTATTACCCCATGCGACTCGTGTTACCCGGCACCACGTTCCGCATCATCCCCGATGCAGAAGCGATTCGTGGTGAATACCTGTTGAGTGAATGGTTTGTCCCGTACCTCTTTTTTGGGCTCGTCATCTATCATGGTCGTCAGCCGATGCACCTCGACTACCGTAATGGTTCGTATGGGACGAACGGCTGGATGGCGGAGCAAGGGGTCAAACTCGGTGACCACATTATCGTCACCATCGACGAACAGACCAAAGACACGTTCCATTTTGCAGTCGACCGTGCCCGAGATATGCATCTGCACGATACCGTAGATGCCGAGCGTGCAATTCTTTCTGCGTTCGGCGAAATCCCACAAGATCGCTTTGATATGATGCATGCGAGTGCAGCGTTTTTTGCGACCATTGCACACGCGTCGTGGCGCACACAGTACCCTTGCCGGCCGTGGGACGTCCTCTACGAAATGGCCCGTCAAGGCCAATTCTCGCTCGATCCACAGGGCGAGGTCATCAAAGACGCCATCGCCGCTCTGCAACAGGCAATGCGCCAACGACGTTCTGCAGATGTCGCGCGTGGCATCTGGGACGGGATGGCACCGCGCTACTCTGCGGTCCGGCTGGCAATCGACACCAACGAAGACGATACGATGGGGAGTCGCGTCAATGTCCCCGCTGTCGACATGCGTCTCGATTTTTCGAGTCGCATCGAAGAGTCCCTCGCAAAGGGCCTCTATGACGTCAGCATGGGCAACGAAGACGCAGACGAAGACCCTGCGGACCAGCCTTATTCGGCCATTGATCAGAGCGATGCGTCGTATACCTCTGCGTTACACTCTGACTACGACGACGAAGACAGTGATGACAGCGAATTCGATCCCGAAGTGATGAACGGCGAAGAGCTCGACGACGACACCTTTGCCATGCTCTTTGCCAATCGACACCCCGCCCTCGAGGCCTGGTCGTCGACGTTGTTGCGCAGCATGAAGCCCATCGAGCGCAGATTGATGGTGCGTGCCGAATCAGATGAGGATTACAACGCCGTTCTCACTGTCGCCTTGCAACGGTTGTTGCCGCAGACGCCGTCGTTCATGCAAACATTGCGCACGACGACCGAGATGCCGTCGCTCGATCCGACTTATGGTGGACAATCCTACGCAGCATTTCAGGTCGCCGAATACGATGCTGCCCAAGCCGTCGAACTCCCCGAAGACATTTCGCCGATGAATGACGACGACGTCTTCGCCACCGGTGGCGAGGCGCTCTTTGCGGTCGAAACAGCCCTGCGCGAAAGTGAATCGCTGCTCAAGCGCTACACCGCACATCTCGAGACAGACGGATTAGCATCATCCACGGTGCGCCGCAAGGTACTGTTTGTGCGCGGTTTTGCGCAGTTTCTGGCACGGTATTACACCCGCGCACTCGACGCAGCGAGCTACGCGATGATGGATGAATACGTGTTTTTCTACTATCCGCGCCATACGACTGCAGTAGCCCCGCGCAATGCACGGAATCTGCTGAGTGCGCTCCGCGATTTCTACAAAACCGAAGCGACCCGGTTGCTGCCGGTTGCGCAAGCCCTGTATGAAGCGCACGAACAGGCCGAAGAAGTGCTCCGTCTGCTCGAACGTACCCATCACTATCCGAACGAGAT
>CAIPUQ010000121.1 GCA_903868295.1 uncultured Roseiflexaceae bacterium | reverse complement strand
GTCAGGGCGCAGCCAACGCGGTCGGCATGGCCGTCGCCGAGGCATTTTTGGCGGCCACCTACAACCGCCCCGACATCGCCCCGGTCGACCATTACACCTATGCCATTGTCAGCGACGGCGACCTGATGGAGGGTATCGCCTCCGAAGCAGCGTCGTTGGCCGGGCATTTGGGTCTGGGCAAGTTGATCTTTTTGTACGACGACAACCTCATCTCGCTCGACGGCCCGACGTCGTTGGCCTATACCGAAGACGCCATGCAGCGCTTCGCGGCATATGGTTGGCACACCCAAAAGGTCGCCGACGGCAACGACTGCGACGCCATCGAGGCAGCCATCCATGCTGCCCGTGCCGAAACGACCAAACCATCGATTATTTCGGTGCGCACGGTGATCGGCTTTGGATCACCAGCATATGCCGGCACGGCCCGGGCCCACGGCGAGCCACTGGGCAAAGACGAAGTACGTGCCACCAAGGTGGCGTTGGGGCTCGACCCCGACAAGTCGTTCGACGTCTCGCCGGTGGTCACGCAGCTCTGGGCCGACGTGGCCCGCCGCAATGCCAAGACGTACGAGGCCTGGCAAAAGCGCGCCACCGTCTACGCCGCGGCACATCCCGAAGCGGCAGCGGCGTTGCGCAACGCATGGGACGGGACGCTCCCCGCTGGCTGGAACGCCGGGCTCGACACCGTGTTTGCCACGAGTGCAGACATGGCCACGCGCGACGCATCGGGCAAAGTCATCGATATGCTTCGTAGCCGCATCCCCTGGTTTGTGGGTGGCGCGGCCGACCTGGCCGGGTCCAACAAAACACCCAAAATCATCGACGGCGCCTTTCAAAAGAACAACTACGCTGGCTCGGTCATCTGGTTTGGGGTGCGTGAGCATGCCATGGGCGCCATGCTGAACGGTATGGTGGCGCACGGCGGGATCCGCCCGTACGGCGGCACCTTCTTGACCTTTTCGGATTACATGCGCGGCTCGATCCGCGTGGCGGCGTTGTCGCACCAACCGGTGATCTATGTGTTCACGCACGACAGTATCGGCGTCGGCGAAGACGGCCCGACCCATCAGCCGGTCGAACACCTGGCATCGTTGCGGGCATTGCCCAATCTGCTGACCATCCGCCCCTGCGACGCCGCCGAGACGGCCGCCGCCTGGGAGCTGGCGCTGACGCAGTCACAGCGCCCAACGGCGCTGATCCTCAGCCGCCAAAAACTACCCAATTACGACCGCACCGTGTACCCCAGCGCCAGCAACGTGGCCCACGGCGGCTACATCCTGCGCGAGGCCAGCGGCGGCACGCCCCAGGCAATTGTGATCGGCACCGGGTCCGAGGTGTCGTTGGCGATGCAGGCTGCCGAGACGCTCGAAGGCCAGGGCATCCCCACCCGCGTGGTGTCGATGCCGTGTACATCGCTGTTTGACCAGCAGTCCGCCGACTACAAGGCACAGGTACTGCCGGCAGCCGTGACCGTGCGGGTCGCCGTCGAGGCCGGTGTGTCGTTCGGATGGGAGCGTTACGTCGGTATGACCGGCGGACTGGTGACTATCGACCGCTTCGGCGCTTCTGCGCCAGCGCCCGAGATTTATCAGCAGCTCGGGATAACCAGCGCTGCCATCGTGGCATCGGTGCACGCCCAACGCAGCTAAGCAACGCAGGCAATAGCCGGTGCGGGCCCGCCCGCACCGGTTTTCTCCCCTATCCTCGTGACAAAAAGTACAAAGCAGCGTATACTGTGGTTTCTATGATGCATTGCACCCATGCATCCATGGCGGAGTAGCGTGCGTATATCAGGTACGGTGAAGTAGAGGAGGACGTCGCATGACCATGCGCGTAGAGGCAATGTCGCCCGTCGTATTGCGCAATGGCGTGGCGGTGACGATTCGACCATTGGCCGAGGATGATCGTATCGCATTGGCGCGGTTCGGCAAAAGTCTCCCCGAGGACGATGCGTTGTACCTCGAGGATGATTTATCGGACCCGAGCATCATTAATCGACTCATAAACGCCTATGCCGCCGAAAACTGGCGCCAAATGGTGGCAGTGCGCGACGATGGTGAAGTGGTGGCATATAGTGCGGTCCGCAAATTGGTCGGCTGGTCGTCACATGTGGGCGACATCCAACTGATGGTGGGCAAGGAGTTCCGGCGCTCGGGGTTGGGCACCGAAATGGCCAAAGCCATTTTCGAGTCAGCCCGCGGCCTGGGTGTCGCCAAGGTCATCGTCGAAATGCTGGCGGTGCAGGTGAGTGGTCGGGCCATCTTTGAGCGGCTGGGCTTTAGTCGCGAGGGGATTTTTAGCAAACATGCACATGATCGGCACGGCAATCGCCACGACCTCGTCGTGATGGCCTACCACGTCATGTAACGTCGCGATATAGACAATCCCCCCGGAGCAGGTGCTCTGGGGGGATTTTTGTGTGGCTGAACGGCGTGGGTCTAGGGGCGGATGACGTCGATGCCGCCCAGGTATGGGCGCAGGACATCGGGGACCGTTATCGAGCCGTCGGCGTTCTGGTTGTTTTCCATGATTGCGATCATGGTGCGCGGGATGCCCAGGCCCGAGCCGTTGAGCGTATGCACGAACTCGGGTTTGGCGCCGGCTTCGGGGCGGAAGCGGATGTTGGTCGCACGTGCCTGGAACGATTCGACGTTGGAGCACGAGCTGACCTCGAGCCATTCGTCTTGGCCAGGAGCCCAGACTTCGATGTCGTAGGTCTTGGTCGACGCAAAGCCCATGTCGCCGGTGCACAGGACCTTGGTGCGGTAGGGGATGCCCAGCAGGCGGCAGCTCTCTTCGGCATCGAGGCGGAGTTGCTCGAGTTCGGCGTAGCTGGTGTCGGGATGAACGAACTTGTACATCTCGACCTTGTCGAACTGGTGGCCGCGCTTGATGCCGCGCACGTCGCGACCGGCGCTCATTTTTTCGCGGCGGAAGCACGGCGTATAGGCGCAGTAGCTGATGGGCAGCTGGGTGGCGTCGATGATTTCGTCGCGATGCAGATTGGTCACCGGTACTTCGGCGGTGGGCACCAACCAGAGATCCTCTTCGGCGTCGTGGTACAGATTATCGCGGAACTTGGGGAGCTGGCGTGCGCCCCACAGGCTCAGTTCTTTGACGACGAACGGGGTGTAGACCTCGCAGTAGCCCTGTTTGCCGTGCAGATCGAGCAGCCATTGGATCAGCGCGCGCTGGAGCCGTGAGCCCATGCCTTTGAGGATATAGAAGCGCGAGCCCGAGACTTTGACGCCGCGCTCGAAGTCGATGATGTCGAGCGACGTACCCAGTTCCCAGTGAGGTTTGGGGGCGAAGTCGAAGGTGCGCTTGGTGCCGATGGTCTGGATGACGACGTTGCCCTCTTCGTCGGCGCCGACGGGCACAGACTCGTGGGGCAGATTGCGGAGCTCGAGGATGGCGGCCATCTGGGCTGCCTCGAGGTCATTGACCTGCTTGTCGAGGTCGCTGATGCGGTCGCCGAGGGCACGCATGTCGGCGATTTTGGTGTCGCGCAGGGCGGCGTCTTTGAGCGTGCTGATTTCTTTGGAGGTGGTGTTGCGGTGTGCCTTGAGGCGTTCGACCTCGGTCAGCAGGGCGCGGCGTTGTTCGTCGAAGCCCAAGACGACGTCGACAGCCGCAGGATCGACACCCGCACGGGCGAGGATCGCTTTGACGGCGTCGGTTTGTTCACGGAGGAGGCGGATGTCGAGCATGAGAAAACTCCTTGATGCGGTGGGTGCGCTGCGATATCAGGGTGCCCGGGAGGCGATTTTGGTACACGTCCACGAGACCATCTTGCCGGCTTTGTATGGCGCCACGCCATGGAAGGTATAATCGTCGCCGTCAAAGACCATGTCGATCCAGAGGCGATCGGAATCCCACAAATTGAGGGTGTGCAGGTCGGCCACGGGGATCCACTCGAGTGACCCTTCGTCGTTGTGTGTGTGCACGTTGCCCGACCAGCGGTCGATACGAAAGACGAAGCCGAACCAGTCTTCTTCGTTTTTGCCGAAGCCGGGCCAGTTGAGGGTCCCGCGCAGGACCATAGCATCGACCGTGATGCCGGCTTCTTCGAACAGTTCGCGAGCCATCCCAGTGGCAGCGTCTTCGTTGGGGTCGAGTTTGCCGCCGAGGCCGTTGTACTTGTCGAGATGGATGTCGTCGGGGCGCTTGTTGCGGTGTACCATCAGTACCCGGGTGCCGTCGGCCGACATGATATAGCCCAGGGTAGCGACGATGGGTGTATACGGCATACGGGCTCCTACCAGTGTGCGGCGACGGGTTTGCCCGTCAGGATTTCGTCGATACGGCGCAGGCAGCCGGGCTCGATGGCGTCGTCGAGCTCGTGAAAGACGCTCGGGTGCACGAAGCGGGCGTCGGCGACCTCGATCGACCAGCGCGACGGCTGTGGGATGGTGAGCTTGGGTGCGCGGGCGGCCACGGTGGTGACGATGCAGGGGTGGATGGCGTGGGCGCCGTCGCTGGTGCCATGGATATAGAAGAGTTTGGCGGGGATATTGACGCCGGCCTCTTCGTGGAGCTCGCGCCGGCCTGCTTCGATGACTGGTTCACGCGGGATGACGCCGCCGCCGGGCAGGGTCCAGGCGTATGGGCCGGCACGGTGCCGCACCAGCAGGATGGCATCGTTGGCGTCGAGGATGATGACCCTGACGCCGGTGAGTTTGGGCTTGGTAATGGCCCAATAGACGTCCCGCCCGAAGCGCGCGACGATGTAGAGTATACGCAGGACAACATCCATAGCCGAGCCTTTTCGCCACAAAAAAACACCACCCATCCGGCGAAGGACGAGAGGCGAATGCCTTCGTGGTGCCACCTTCGTTCGTCATCTGGGTGATGACCTCGTTGCACGATAACGGGTGCAACCGATCCGAGTCATCCTCGGCCGCTCGGGAGTGGAATCGCTGTGTGACCTGTGTGCCTCGCACCAACCGGCACTTCTCTGGACAGGGGCGACAGCGACGTATCTCCGTCGTCGCGTTGTGCACCTAGTATACGCGGATTTGCCCGCATTGGCAACGCGATGTGGGTCCATGTGGCGAAATGTACAGCTTTTGTGGCGTAATGTTGGCGTTTTTTGATTGACCGGCCTTTCTATTACATGCTATAGTCACAACAGACCCTTTTGTCAACATCCCGGACAGGGAGGCACCCATGGCGAATCAACTCAGACTGGTCATCGCAGACGACGAATCAATTATTCGGATGAATCTGCGCGAGACGCTGGTAGGACTTGGATATTTGGTGGTGGGCGATGCCGGCGACGGCGTCAGTGCCATCCATTTGGCCCGTGAATTGCGCCCCGATTTGGTCATCATGGACATCAAAATGCCCAAGCTCGACGGTATTGCAGCGGCCAAGGTTTTGACCGAAGAAAAAATCGCCCCTGTGCTGTTGCTGACGGCCTACTCGGACCGCGAACTGGTCGAACGCGCGCGTGATGCGGGTGTCGTCAACTATATCGTCAAACCGTTCCGCGAGGCCGAGTTGTTGCCGGCAATCGAAATCGCGTTGGCCCGCTTCGCGGAGTTCAACAGCATGGCCACCGAACTGGGTGATCTGAAGGACACCATGGAGACGCGCAAATTGGTCGAGCGCGCCAAAGGTGTGTTGATGGACACGCAGGGGTTGAAGGAACAAGACGCCTTCCGCAAAATCCAACAGTTGTCGATGAACACCCGCAAGTCGATGCGCGAAATCGCGCAGGCGATTCTGTTGACGGCCCAAATCGACAAATAATGCACGATGATGCGCGGCGGAGTGACCACGGCAGATGAGCGAACCACGCGCACAGCGACAATGGATGCGGCAACGACGCCTACTGAGGCGCACGTTGCCGCATCTCGTCACTGCAATCGTCACGCTGGCAGTGAGCTGGCTCTGGTTTGGCCGGGCACCACAATCGGCGTTGACTGAGTATGTGGCCCGTCGGGCCACCGCGACCGCCACACCAGCGCGCCCAATAGGGACCCCAACGCCCGTGGTAATCGTGCCAGCCGACATTACCCGGCAGGAGCTGCTCGATGTGACGGCACAGACCAATGCGTTGTGGAGCGCCGTGTATGTGTCGCGTGCGCAGTTGCACGCAGCAGACCTGGCGGCGGCCGTCGAGCTCAACGACGTGGTGCGGGCCCAACAGGTGCTGTTGTCGCTCGACGATGCATTGGCAATGGCCGCCGAGGTAGCGCCGACCGAGTATCGTGACCCGATTGCACAATTGCGTCTTGAGGTGATTGGGATTCGGCAGGATTTCCCCATCCGGCCCGACGGCATCGGCGCGCGGGTGCAGCGCATCCGACAGGCGTTGGTGCCCCTGATCGGGGCACCGGTCCCTACCCGTTAGCGCCAGGCGATGGTGTGCAGGTTGCGCAGGCGTTCGCCGGCAGCGCGCATGGTTTCGTCTTTTTTGGCGAAGCAAAAGCGTGCCAGCTGTGGCGCATCGGGATCGACATAAAACGCCGTGATGGGGATGGCCGCAACACCGAGCTCACTGACGAGGCGTCGGCAAAAGACGCGTACATCGCTCACCCCCAGCGGGGCGACATCAATGCTGATGAAGTACGAGCCGGCGGCATCGATGAGGGGCAATCCGGTCTGGCTGAGGATGTCCCGCAGGATGACCCGGCGCGCGCCATACTCGTGGACCAGCTGGGTATAGTAGCCGTTGCTTTCGGCCTGCATCAGGGCAACTGCCGAGGCGTACTGCATGGGGGTCGAGGTCGCAAAGGTGACCCACTGGTGACTGGCGCGCAGGGCACTGTTGAGGGCGGCGGGGGCAATGGCCCAACCGATCTTCCAGCCCGTCACGCTGAAGGTTTTGCCGATGCTGTTGAGGCTGATGGTGCGCTGCCACATGTCGGGCAGGCTGGCCAAGTGGATGTGCTGATGGGCGTCGTAGACCAGCCGGTCGTAGACCTCGTCGACCACGGCCAGGATGTCGTGGGTTTTGCACAAATCGGCGATTTCGCTGAGCTCTGCCTGACTGAACACCTTGCCGGTGGGGTTGTGGGGCGTGTTGAGGAGCAGCAGTTTGGGCTTTTGGGCACAGGCGGCTGCGAGGACCTGCGGGTCGTAGTGCCAGACGGGGTTGGTCGCGGTCGGTGGATGCAAGCGCACCGGGATGACGCGCCCGCCGGCCATGATGATGTCGGGCACATAGGCGTCGTAGGCGGGCTCGAAGATGACCACTGCGTCGCCCGGGTTGATGAACGACAGCATCACATCGCAGAGCAACTCGGTGGCGCCGCTGGCGACACTGACCTCGGCCAGGGGATCGATGTCGATGCCGGTACGCGTGCGCCACATGGTGGCCACTGCTTGGCGCAACCCGAGGGTGCCCGGCATGGGTGCATACTGGTTGTAGTCGGCTTGGATGGCCTCGATGGCAGCGTTTTTAACAAAGTCGGGGCCGGCAAAGTCAGGGAAGCCCTGGCCGAGATTGACGGCGTTGTGCTGGATTGCCAGGGCGCTCATCTCGGTGAAAATCGTCGTTCCGAAGCTGGCGATACGGGATGCAGACGCAGGATGACTCATCGGTATTCTCGTATGTGTGATGGATGTAGCGCTATTATAGCCGTTCTCGTTGCCGTGGTCGGTGCCTCTGCCCGCCGCTGATGACCGAAGGAGTGCGATATGTGTGGAATCGTCGGATATGTCGGGTCACGGGCGGCAGCGCCGGTCATCGTCGATGGCTTGGCCCGCCTCGAATACCGCGGCTATGACTCGGCCGGTATCGCTTTAGTCAACCAGGGCACGCTGGACATTCGCCGTAGTGTGGGCAAATTGTCGGGCTTACGCGGCGTGTTGGCAACGGCGCCGGTACAGGGCACGATGGGCATCGGGCATACCCGCTGGGCGACGCACGGCGACGTCACCGAGCAGAACGCACACCCCCACCGCGACGCCAGCGGCAGGGTGGTGGTCATCCAAAACGGCATCGTCGAAAACTACCTCGAGTTGAAAAACGACCTCATCGCCGAAGGTCATACCTTTGTGTCGCAGACCGACACCGAAGTGATTGCCCACCTATTGGGCTTGCATTTTGCGAACACAGGCAATCTTGCCGAAGCATTGCGGCGCACAGCGGCCATGCTCAAAGGCGGCAATGCCATCGTGGCGCTGAGTGTCGATGCACCGGGGACATTGGTGGCGACGCGAATCGGCCATGCAGGCGGCGTGGTGATTGGGATCGGCGACGGTGAGATGTTTGTGGCCTCGGATGTGCCGGCGATTGTCGATCCCACGCGGAACGTCTGCGTCCTCGAAGACCACGACATCGCCGAGTTGACCGCGACCTCATTGGTCATCCGTCGGCCCGATGGGACGACCGTCGAGCGGCCGATTACGCGGTTGGCATGGGACCCGGTGTCGATCGAGCGCGGGCCGTATAAGCACTTTATGTTG
>CAIPUQ010000120.1 GCA_903868295.1 uncultured Roseiflexaceae bacterium | reverse complement strand
GTAAGGGCGAAAGATTTTTCGCCCTTACCCCCGACCGCCCCTGCCCCCCAACCGCCGCCGTCCTGGCGCAGATCCTGGCCCGCTCGCCGGATTTCTCAGTGTGCGAGCTTGCTCTGGAGCTCTTGCATGAGCTCTTTGGCCAGTGCTTGCGGTTTCCAGAAGGCAAAGACACCGTCGTTGTGCCAGCGGGGGATGAGGTGGACGTGATAGTGAAACACCTCTTGGCCAGCGGCAGCACCGTTGCTTTGGACGATGTTAACCCCATCGGCGGACAGTTGCTCGCGCATTGCCCGGGCCACACGCTGGGTGGTGCGTGCCGTGGCTATCAGATCGGCATCGCTCAACTCGTAGAGGTTGGCGACTTCGCTCTTGCAGATAACCAGGGTATGCCCGGGCGATGCAGGTGCGATATCGAGGAAGGCATAGGTCTCGGCGTCTTCGTAGATTTTGTAGGACGGGATTTCGCCCAAGATGATACGGCGAAAAACAGTGGTCATATGCTCCCTTTCTCTCGTGGACGACGCAAAAATGTCGTCAACTGTTCACGATCCCATGTGTTTATCACGCGTGCTGCCGGTACCCCGCCACGACGGGCGGTGGTGATGCCCTGCTCGATCCAGGCATGATTGGCGGGATCATGGGCGTCGCTGTTGACGGTAATCAGGCCGCCGGCGCTGACGACGTCGCGCACGAGCTCCCCGTCGATATCGAGGCGATCGGGGCCGCTGTTGACTTCGAGCGCCACTTGCTGTGTCGCTGCCGCCGCAATCACCGCCGGCATATCGACCGGCGCACCCAGGCGACCGCCGAGGATGCGCCCGCGCGGATGACCAATGATGTCGACCGCGGGATGCTGGATGGCGCGCAGGATGCGCTGGGTGGCAATCGCAGGTGTCTGGCGCAGATTGACATGCGGCGAGGCGACGACGATGTCGAGTTCGTGCAGGATCTCGTCGGGCAAAGCGAGTGAACCATCGACCAGGATGTCGACCTCGACCCCATGGAGGAGGCGGAAGTCGATGCCCGCCGCTGCATACGATGCATTCAACGCAGCAATTTCGAGCTGTTGTGCACGCAGGCGTTTGGTGTCGAGGCCATTGGTGATGCCGATGAGCGCACCGTGATCGGTGATGGCCGCATGGCTGTAGCCGCGGGCGCGGGCCGACTCGGCCATGGTGGCGATGTCGGCGCTGCCATCGCTCCAGGTGGTGTGCATATGCAAATCACTGCGCATGTGGTGGCGTTCGAACGTACTGCTATGGGCGTCGTCCCAGCGATCATCGTGGCTATACCACTCACGCAGTTCAGGGGCCACCCAGGGGAGCTCCAGCGTCGCATACAGACTGGCCTCGTCGTGGCTCCCGACGCGCTGGGCATCGGCCCATAGGCCGTCGTAGGCTAGGCGGAGCCCGCGTTGGGCGGCACGATGGCTCAACCATTCAACGTGGGTACGGCTGCCGGTGGTAACGACGAGCGCGCTCCCCCAGTGCAGCGGGTCGACACATTGGATGTCGACCTCCATCCCGTTGTGCAAGACCGCCCGCAGGCGTTGGGCGTCGGCCTGTGGGCGCATCCAGTGCTCGAGGTGCATGAGTTGGCCGATGACGGTGTCGGGGCGATCGGTCATCACCAAGATGTCGAGATCGCCGATGGTGGTCATGCCGCGCCGCAGACTGCCGACCGGCAAGACCTGTCCGACTGCAGGCAGTGACTGAATCGCCGCGGTAATCCGCTGACTGACCTCGTAGGCGTGCAAGAGCAAGGTGCGTTCTTCGCGGTCGGCCACGGCGGCGATGCCTTCACGGATACCGTCGAGGGTCCGTTCGCCAATCCCTTTGATTTGTTTGATGGTACCGGCGTCGATTGCGGCAGAGAGTTGCGCGAGGCCGGCGATACCGAGCTCGTTGTAGAGTCGTCCCGCGGTGCGGGGACCAATATGGGGCACACGCAATAATTCACGCACACCGACGGGCATCCGTTCTTTCAGCCGCGAGTAGTATTCGATGGCGCCGGTGGCATACAGCTCGTTGACTTTTTCGGCCATGCCTTTGGTGAGACCGTCGATACGCTGCAGTTGTTGGCGTTCATAGAGGTCTACGAGGGGCACCATCACGGCACGCAGCGCTACTCCGGCTTTGCGGTAGGCGATAATACGAAAGCGGTCTTCACCCAGAATTTCCATCAAATCAGCGATGGTATCAAAGAGTTCCGACACCTCGGCGTTGGTAAAGACGTCGTCCGTCATGCATACTCACAGTACTGGAGAAGGTTCTCCCGAGAGTGTAGCAGTTTTGGGCAGGGTGGGTACTGCACGGACGGCATCACCGCAATCCGAACTCTTCGCTGTCGATCTGGTGTGCCGCAAACCCGCGCGCCAACAACGCTGCACGCAGCTGACGCATCAAGGAGATCGGCGCGCACATCAACACCTGTTGGGTCTGTGTGCACAAAGGACCGGCATATGCCTCGATGTCGGCGAGCGACAGGGGGCCTTCGTGGAGATGAATGCTGATGCCGGTTCGCTGTGTTGCGCGCTGGGTGAGTTCATCGATGTATCGTGCGTCCGCACGCGTCCGCACGGCCCATACCAGGGTTATCTCGGTATCGTGCGAAGCCTGCTGCAACAGACTCAAGAAGGGGGTAATCCCGATCCCGCCTGCGATCCAGAGTTGCCGTTGTGTGGCCGGCAACCGGCGCCCAAACATCCCATAGGGTCCGTAGATTGTCACCGCATCACCAGGAGCAAGCTGGTCGAGTTGGTGTGTGTAATCACCCACCATTTTGATCGACAGACGCACATCGCGTGGACTCTCGATGGCAGACAACGAAAACGGATGCAGTTCTGCCGGTATGGCTGCCTGGGATTTGGTGACCGCGAAAAACACGAATTGGCCGGCGACTGCCGCGAGCGGCGTATCGAGCGCGATGCGGAGCTCGGTGATGCCGTGCTGTGTCGTACGCGCTGCAATCTGCCCGCAGGCATGTGGTGCATAGCGCCGATACAGCGCAATGCTGTAGATCCAGGCGAGTCCACCAATACCGGTCAACAGCGCAATATACCAATCGGCTTGCGCCACCAGTGCATGCGCACCACCCAGTAGATAGGGCACGCCTAACCACGCATGCGACGTCAACCAGAGTTGATAGGGCATGCTGCCCCAGAGGGTAACAACGACCAGTGCAACCAACCCGAACAGGCCCAGCATGCCGAGTGTGTACGAGAGATCCAATCCGGGTATCAGATATGCCACCAACGTGTCGGTATCAGCCAGTGCTTGGGCGATCAACACCATCAGATGGAGGACCAGCATGATGAATGTCGATTTGCCGACAAATGCATGCATGCGGTAGACCACATCGAGACCACCAAAGAGGCGTTCGACCCACAGCCAACGCGTGGCCAATACGCAGTTCAGACAAAAAAACAGCATC
>CAIPUQ010000119.1 GCA_903868295.1 uncultured Roseiflexaceae bacterium | reverse complement strand
GGGAAGACGGCTGCATATGCATTGCCGTTGATTGATCGCATTGATACGGATCGTCGTGAGGCACAAGTACTTGTACTGACCCCAACCCGTGAGTTGGCCGTACAAGTGGCAACTGCCTTCAAAGGCTATGCCAAACACCGTCGCCTCAACGTCGTCGCGATATATGGCGGACAGCCAATCTCCACCCAGCTGCGTTCGATGCATGCTGGCGTTCATGTCTTGGTGGCCACACCAGGCCGTTTGATCGACCACATGAACCGCGGCAGCATTTCGCTCAAGACGGTCCAGAGTGTCGTATTGGACGAAGCCGACGAAATGTTGGCAATGGGCTTTATTGATGATGTCGAAACAATCCTTGCTGGATTGCCCACCCCACATCAAACTTCCCTGTATTCTGCGACCATGCCGGACGCCATTTTGCGCCTCACCAAGCGCTACATGACCAATCCTCAACTCATCGCAATTGCATCCAAGCAGCAGACTGCAGAGCACATCGAACAGCGTGCCTACGAAGCATTGCACAGCGATCGCTTCGAAGTCTTGTCACGTTTGTTGCAATTCGAACAGCCCAGCGCAGCGATGATTTTCTGTCGTACCCGCATGGATGTCGACAACGTCGGCGAAAAACTCACGGCCCGTGGGTTCAACTGTGACACGCTCCATGGTGAGCTTTCGCAGACCCAACGTGACCGCGTGATGCACCGCTTCCGCACGAACCAGAGTGACATTTTGGTCGCAACGGACGTGGCAGCACGCGGACTCGACGTCGATCACGTCACCCACGTCATTAATTACGAATTGCCACCCGACCCCGAAATCTACGTCCACCGCATCGGCCGCACTGGTCGCGCCGGTCGCAGTGGTGTCGCGATTTCGATTACGACCCCGCGCGAGCGCTTTGTGTTGCGTACCATTGAGCGCATGACCAAAGCACCCATCGCCACCGCACCATTGCCGACGCTGGCTGATTTGCGCCTCAAGCAAAAATCCCAGCTCGCCCAAAAGGTGCTCGACACCATCACCAAAGAAGATTTGTCGACCGAGCGTGCCCTCATCCAGGGTATGGGCGAAGGTCACAACCTCGAAACCATCGCTGCAGCCGCGTTGCGCATCGCGTTTGGCGAACAGCTTCACGGCAGCGACCATGATCCCATCATCAACTCCATCAACGCTGCAGCTCGTGGGTACCAAACAGCACCTGCATCTGCTCCGCGTGGCAACGGCGACAAGCCGTTCCGTCCACAGGACCGCGAGTCGGTACGACTCTGGCTCGACATCGGCCGCGAAAAAGGTATCCGTGCAGGTGACATCGTCGGCGCCATCGCCAACGAAGCCAACATCCCCGGCCGCCTTATCGGCAGCATCGAGCTCCACGACGGATTCTCGTATGTCAGCGTCCCGTCACGCGATGCCCGCAAGGTCATCGATGTGCTGAACCGTGCCACCATCCGTGGTCACAAGGTCCGTGCAAACATCGTGGTTGCCAAAAAAGGCAATTAACCCACTGTACCGTCCATGTGTCCAGACCCGTACTCTGAAACAGAGTACGGGTTTTTTGGTAGGATACAAGCACACATCGTCGTGATTCTCTGCAAAGGAGCGTTCTATGCCTAGCATCCGTCCTGTCGGTCTGAGAACCGAATATCTGATTGAACCACGCGGCGTTGAAGAGGCCAATCCCCGCTTGAGTTGGCGCTTGAGCGGTGGTGGCAATGGTGCACGCCAAACTGCATATCAAATCCGCGTCGCCGATACACCGTCTGCCCTCAAAAAAGACGCCGCCCTGCGTTGGGATAGTGGCCGCCAAGAGGCCGGGCTGAGTGCATCCGTGCGCTATACAGGGCCTGCAGTAACGGCAGGGCAAACGGTCTATTGGCACGTGCGCATCTGGGACGAACACGACGTCGCCAGTGGCTGGAGCACCGCCGCGCTCTGGCAGCACGGCATCCCCGCAAGCGCATGGGACGACGCTGCCTGGATTGCGTTCCCTACGCCCAAAGACGAGGGCCAAATGAGCGCCCCCGCCGCCCAACTCACCCATGGATTCAAGACGAACGGTGCGGTCAGCAGTGCCACCCTGTATGTCAGTGCCTTGGGCGTCTACGAGGTGCGCATCAATGGCACCGTTGTGGGCGACCGCATATTGACGCCAGGGTGGAGCGATTATCACCATCGAGTCATGTATCAGGCATACGATGTCACCGATATGCTCGGTGCGTCGCAGCAGCTCCTTGCCGCCCACATCGGCGACGGCTGGTACAGTGGCTACCTGGGTTTTGAAAACAACTTCACCAATTATGGCAAACACCCTGCATTTCGTTGTCGGCTGGTGGTCAATTACGCCGACGGCAGCACCCAAACCGTCGTCACATCGAAGGATTGGCGTGGGCGCGACAGCTACATCCGCGCAGCAGATTTTTATATGGGCGCAACCATCGACTACAGCCGCCAAACCCATGGGTGGGACACAGACCCGGCGGTCAGCGCGAGCTGGAAGAAAGTCAAAACCATCAATTACGCCGGTGTCATGAGCCCCGACACGTCCCCGCCGCTGCGCATCATCGAGTCACTGCCAGTCAAACGCGTCACCCAACCCGCACCCAAGGTCTATATCGTAGACTTCGGGCAAATCTACGCGGGCTACATGCGCCTCAAAGTGCACGGTCCCGCAGGGCACAAACTCACCATCCGCTACGGCGAAATCCTCAACCCCGATGGCTCACTCCACACTATCAATCTGCGAGCTGCCAAGCAGACCGATACCTTCATCCTCGACGGCACGGAGCGGTGGATCGAACCGACATTCACCTACAAAGGATTTCGTTTTGTCGAAATCACCGGGCTCGACAAAGCACCCCACGCCGACGACGTCGATGGCTGCGTGATGCACGTTGATGCCCCATTGACCGGCGAATTCAAGAGCTCCGAGAAGTTGCTCAACCAACTCTGGAAGAATATCCGCTGGGGCCAGCGCGGCAACTTCTTGTCGGTCCCGACAGACTGTCCTCAGCGTGACGAACGCCTGGGCTGGACCGGCGACATGCAGATTTATGTGCGTACCGGCATCTACCAGATGGACAGCGCGGCCTACCTGACCAAGTGGATGCGCGACGTGCGCGATGGGCAACATGCATCGGGCGCGTTCCCCGACGTCGCCCCACGCATCGTCGTCGAAGCCGAAGGCGCACCCGCCTGGGGTGACTGCGGCGTCGTGGTACCGTGGACCTTGTGGCGGATGTACGGCGACACCACCTTCATCACCGAAAACTGGGAAGCGATGGAGCGTTGGATGCAGTTCCTGCTCGAGACAAACCCGAACCTGCGCCGGCTCAACCGCCGCGGCAACGACTACGGCGACTGGGTCGCGATGGACTCGGCCACCGCCCGCGACCTCATTGGTACCGCCTATTGGGCACACGACGCATCGCTGATGGCGCAGATGGCCGCAGCAGTGGGCAACACCCCAGCGGTCGAATCATACACGAAGCTCGCCGCTGATGTCCGTGCTGCCTTCAACGCAGCCCACGTCGCCGAGTCCGGCGCGGTCGTAGGTGATATTACCAACGTCCACCCGCACCTCGTGCACCTCAACATGCCCCTCAACGCCGAGACACAAACAAATTACGCGCTGGCACTCAATCTCGATTTGTTGCCGCAACACCTCATTGCACCGGCGACGCATCGGCTCAAGCTCGAGATCGCCCGTCGTGGTATGCACTTGTCGACGGGGTTTGTGGGCACCATGCACCTGTTACCGGCCCTCACCCGTGGTGGCGCAAACGAGACCGCGTACCGACTGTTGCTCCAACAAGAGTTCCCGTCGTGGCTGTACCCCGTCACCCAAGGCGCAACCACGATGTGGGAGCGCTGGGACTCAATTCACCACGAATTCGGCTTGCAGACACCAACCATGAACTCATTCAACCATTTCGCCTATGGCTGCGTCGGTGATTGGATGATGCGGGTCATGGTGGGTATCTGTGATCATCCAGACCAGCCCGGATTCCAGACCGCACTCATCGCACCGCAGCCCGGCGGTGGCATCCGTGAGGTTTCAGGCGCATATACGTCGCAGTTCGGCACCTACAAGAGCGCCTGGAAGCACAAAGGCACACACCTGACCCTCACCGTCACCATCCCACCAGGGTGCGTCGCGGACGTCATCGTGCCGACGTCTGACCGCAAGAGCATCCGCCTCGACAGCAAAAAGGTCGCCACGAACGATACGCAGCACGGTCCAACGGTCACCCTCGGGGCAGGCACTTATACCTTCACGAGTGTTTTGGGGTAGCGCGCACAAACAACGTTCACCATACGAAAACGCCCCACAGCATGCTGTGGGGCGCTCTTGTGGGCAATGTTATGCCGGCAACAGTTTGCGGATTACCGCAGTAAACATGTTGCAGCTACTGATGATGGAAGGGAGGTTGACCCACTCGTTGCATTGGTGGAAGTTGTCGCCCCATGGCCCATACAGCAACGTCGGGATATGTGCCAATTCTGCGGTGAGATTCGCGTCGGAGACGCCCGTCGAATAGCGCAATTCTGCTGGTTCGCCCCATTCATCTTGATACGCGTGCTCCATTGCCACAACCAATGCGTGCTTTGGGTCGATCTCGAATGGCGGGTAGTACGGTGGCGGGGTCGTGAGGCGAATCGTGGCTGGCGAGTTCAAGCCGTCAACAACATCCTGCATTTGCTTCATGACCACTTCACGCGTTTCGCCCGGGACCGTTTGCCGCGACACCAAAATCTCGGCCTTTTCGGGGATAGTGACCACATATTGGGCACTGCCACTCAGGAAGGACAATATCGATTGCGATGCGGGGATGCGGGGATGTTTGCCGAGCGGGAGCTCGTCCACTTTCGTGACGAACTTGGCTCCTTCACTGGCCGCATTGATGCCTTGCCATGGCATGAAGCCATGGGCGGCTTTGCCGATTACCTCAGCACGCACAAGGATTTTGCCGGTTGCACCGATATTGATGGTCGGGTGGACCGATTCGGACACGATGCAGTAATCGGCACGAATCCCTTGTTCGATCATCGCATTCGCGCCAATCGAATAGGCTTCTTCGTCGACCACCGATGAAAAAATGAGCGTACCACGCCATGCATCACGGTTCTGCGCAAACGCCCGCGTCACGAGCATGTTCGCAACGACGCCGGACTTCATGTCGCATGCACCGAGGCCATAGAGCCGGTCGCCGTCCAATCGACCTTCCCACGGATCACAGTCCCATCCCTCGGCAGCCAATACGGTGTCGACATGACCGTTGAGGAGCATGGTCGGCCCATCGCCGTTGTGGATTTTGACAATCACGTTCGGTGCAGCCGAGGTCTGCCAGATTTCGGGCGTCATCCCATGGCGGACGAACCAGTCTGCAACAGCCTGTTGGCAAGCATGTTCTGCACCAGGATAGGATTTGATGGCGACCAGCGCTCGGGTCAATGCGGTAGCTTCGGACAGGTCATACGTGAATGGCATTAGTGTTCCTTGTGTCGCTTCAGAAATTCGACGGCCATTGCGGCGAACGCATCGGGTGCCTCACGCCGAATGCAATGTCCTACGTTCCGGATGAGTCCGACCTCGAGATGTGCAGACAACGCACGCGCAATCGCTGCTGTTTCTGCCGACACCAACGCACCGCGCGTGGTATCACCGACGATCAGCAGTGCCGGTACGCCGAGCTGCGCCATGTATGTTTTCCATGGAGTCATCCGTGCCGGATCATCGGGCGCACGATCAACATTAAACTGCTGTTTGGACTCGACCCAGTGCAGGATTTCCTGGGCGCGCCATGTCGGATTTTCGCTGATGCAGCGGACGATGAGTTGATCAGTGCTCATCGCTTTGATGCTGTTGATCCATGCGTGCATCGGTGGGATGGGTTCGCCTGGTTGGCGCTTGGGTTCGACCCACTCGACCAATGGCGGATCTTCGAGGATGACGCCACGCAATGCTGCCGGGTACGTTGCCGCTGCCGCGAGTGCCATCCCTGCTCCCATGGAGTGGCCGATGATGAATGGATGCGCCAGGTGCAACTGGCTGATTAACGCACGGACATCACCTGCTTGATCCGCTGGGGTGTACTGGTGACCAGGATTTGATGATTGCCCGTGTCCGCGTGCGTCGATAAGCACGACATCATACGCGGCCGTTAATGGCTCGGCAAATGCCTTCCAACACGAACCATGATCCGAGAATCCATGGGCCAAAATGACGGGCGTCCCGTGGCCAGCCCGCTGGTAGTGCATCTTGACGGTACCGGATTGAATGAACCCCGATGTCCAATTCACCATGTCACACTCCTTTGTGTCCGC
>CAIPUQ010000118.1 GCA_903868295.1 uncultured Roseiflexaceae bacterium | reverse complement strand
TCGTCGATGTACAAGAACCCACGGTTTGCCCGCGCCAGCAACCCGGGTGCAAACGCCTGCACACCGTCGACCAACGCACGCTCGATATCCAATGCACCGACAACCCGGTCTTCGGTTGCACCGAGCGGCAAGTCGACGACGGGGACCGGCTGCTGGTGTGCAGCATGTTTGTGGCCATGATTGCAAAACGTGCACAGCGGTGATGGGTTGCTGGGATTGCAGTTGTATGGGCACCCGACGACCGTCGATACCTGCGGCAACATGTCGGCCAGTGCGCGGACCGCAGTGCTTTTGGCAGTCCCACGGTGACCCATAATCATGACGCCACCGATGGTGGGATCAATGACGCACAGGGTCAACGCACGTTTGAGCTCTGTTTGACCGACAATGGCCGAAAAAGGGAACACCTGTTGCGCCTTTGGCTTCGGAGCTTCCTGCGCCATTCTCTGGGATACCTTTCCGTCCGAGGCTACGATGCTTCGGCAATCTGATGGTGGATGCGATACGAGTTTATCACGAAGCGACGTTCATACGGCACGACCGTGTCGAACGCTGACCACTCTTCGCGTGCCCAGACTTCGACGGTTGCGAGCGTCGCATCGAGCAGTGTTGGTTCTATTGCCCATGTCTCCGGATCGGTACGACTCTGCATTTGTGCGAGCATCTGTGCGGGCGATGCGTACGCCTGCCAACTCGCGGCGGTGTCTTCTGGCAGCGGCTCGGCACCCATGCGTGCCAAGAACTGCTGTTTGGCCGCTCCAGCGCCTGGCGGGCGAATCCCAGGCGACAACGCCATGATGACTTCGCGCATTTTGTTGCGCATGCGCATGGCGGGCGACGCAGGGTCGTTCCAATCACGACCTTCGATGAACAGCCCACCTTCACGCAGCACCCGTACCGACTCACGTAACACTTCGCGCCAATCGCTGGCATGGTGCAATACATGTACTGCCAATGTTGCGTCGAAGCTGGCGGTGGCAAACGGCATCGCCATCATATCGGCGATGAGGAGTTGGTCGAGGCCCCGTTGGGCTGCACCATGGAGCATGCCTTGTGACACATCGAAGCCGACCACCGTGCACCCATTTGCAACGACCGGGGCACCGATGCGCCCCGTGCCGATGCCGATCTCGAGGATTCGCCCACCAACTCCGACCTGCTGCGCCACATAGCGACCGATATCTGCACTCACTGTCTGACTATGTACATGGATATCGTCGTAGTTGGCGGCTACTTTTTGGAAATCGAACTTGTTCATGCGTGCGCCTATTATCTACGCTGCAGCGCTGTTTTCCATGGCCAACGACAGGTCTTTGACGCTCAATGCACGGAATTCCGGGATATTCACGTAGCGCAGCATCGCCGCTCCCATTACCATCAGCACAACTTCGAGCCCGAAGATTGCCGAGTACCCCATGGCTGGTGAAAGCAAGCCGGTTTCGATGAGGCCAGATTTGAGCGAACCGCTCAGTATCGAAGACAACCCCATCCCAAATGCCTGTGCCATCCCCCACATGCCCATGTACAATCCCGTCGAACCTTCGACCGTCATGTCCATCATCAACGACAGCGCACCGACATTGTAGAAGCCGGTAAACAACCCCATCGTCAACAACGCAGGCATCATCAATTCTTTCATCCCCGTGAAGGCAGCAATGGTCAAGAGGCCCAATCCGAAGGCAGTCCCAAGTCCACCGACAATCCCGATGGTTTTCTTTTTGATGGAGGTCGTGCTACTCAAGATGCCCATCAGGATCATCCCAATCAGCACACCACCGCCCCACATGGTATTGAACGACGAGGTCTCTTTAATGGTCATCCCAAAGACTTCACCACCGAACACTTCGAGAATAGCATCTTGGAGAAAGATACCGACGATCGAGAAAATCACGAAAAAGAAGAACGCACGTACCTGCGGATTGCTCTTGATGAGTTGAAAGGCAACGCCAAGCGCTTTGACTGGCGATACGCCTGCGGTCATTGATTGGGTTGCCATGACACGCAATGTCTCGCTGCTCCGCCGCTGTTCCATACCCAAAATCGGGAGAAACGCGACAAATACCACCAACGGGGTGAACGCGTAGATGCGCTCCATTTCGGCGAACACGAACGTGTCGCTGATGTTTGCCTTGATGACGATTGCGGCCGCGATTGGGCTGATAATCGTGAACGTCCAAACAACGGCAACGACCGTACCGCGTTTTTCGGAGTTGGTCACTTCCGCTATCAGCGCATGGTGTGTGTCGCCGGTTGTGGCAATGCCCACACCGAAGATAAACAACAGCGTAAAGCCAAACACATAGCCAAGGGTACTTCCTTCGCTCATCATCTTTGC
>CAIPUQ010000117.1 GCA_903868295.1 uncultured Roseiflexaceae bacterium | reverse complement strand
GCCCCGGCAACTCGACCATGTCGGCAAAGGGGCGCTCGCCGTTACAAAAAAGGTACTCGTCGAGGCGGGTGATCCGGAGCCCCGCCGACGCCAGCGCGGTCACTACCTCGCCCACTCCCCATTGGAACAGATGACACGGCTCGGGATTGACAAAATCGTGTACCCCAGCAGCAAAACCCGTCGGTGTTAATCCCCCACCCGAAGCGGCGACGTAATCGCCGACCCCTTCGATGTCGAGCTGTCGGCCCCCCATCGGGTAGGCGCGGCCGAGCTGCCACTGTGCGTCAAACATGTTGGAGGTGGGGTGGAACTCGACTAGCACAAATCGCCCGTTCGGGGCAAGGATGCGCGCAATCCCGTTGGCCCAGGCATGCAGATCATTGAGCCAACAGATGGTGCCGTACGACGCATACACCCGATCGTAGGTGTCACGCGTTTCGGCGAGATAGTCGTAGATGTCAGCTTGGATGAATGTCGCTTGTACGCCGCCGTCGGCGGCCCACTGCCGTGCCTGGGTGACTGCGGCAGTGCTGATGTCGACGCCCGTTACCACTGCACCATGATTGGCCAGACTCAGCGTGTCGAGACCCGTGTTGCACATCAGGTGAATCAGCGAACAGCCCTGTACATCGCCGAGTAACGCGCGCTCTTCGGGGAACAATGAACTCCCGCCGGCACGCAAAAAAGTCGGTACATCACGATGGTGGCTGGCATGCGCTGGGACGACCGCGTCCCATGAACGTTGATTTTGTTGACGTATGCTGCGTGCATCTGCCATGGTGAATTCCTCCACAACCTGCCGATGCGCCTCTTGTTGATACGATTATATGCGTTCTACAGATGTATCAGCCATGCCAGACGCTTAGTGCATGCGTTGGCCACCGGTAGCGTGACACCCAGCCCATGTACTGCCTATGTGGTTCGGCGGTGCGGGGCACGAATATCATGGTGGACAAACATCCCACAAACAGTGCCATTGTGCGAATGTGTTCGTGCTACCATACTGCACAGCAATCACCGCCTGCGAGGAACCCCATGACGACCATGATTATCGACATGTTTTCGGATATCGTCTGCCCTTGGTGCATTATCGGCGGTGCCCGCCTCGAGCAGGCCATCGCCCAGCGCCCCGACATTACCTTTGAGCGGCATTGGCACCCGTACATGCTCAATCCCGACCAACAACCGGGCGTCGACTTCAAATCCTACATTGCCCAACGCTTCGGCGGTAACGCACGTTCATCACAGATGTTTGCCCAAGTGACCCAGGCTGCCGCGAGCGAGGGGATCACCTTCGACTTCGATTCGATTACCACCTCGCCCAATACGCGCGACGCACACCGGCTGATGATGATGGCCGAGGAGCTCGGCAAAACCTGGGAACTCGCGCCGTTCCTGTACTACGGCCATTTCCGCGACAGCCTCGATTTGAACGACCATGCAGTGCTGTGCGATTTGGCGGTGCAGGCAGGATTGCCCAAGGCCGATGTCGAGGCGGTGCTCGCCAACGGCATGTACAACGACCATGTCGATGCCTCACTCGTCACGGCCCAGCGCCTCAACATCACGGGCGTGCCGTTCTTTATCTTCAATCGAAAACTTGCGCTTTCAGGTGCGCAATCACCAGAGATTATGCTCCAAGCCATTGATAAAGCAGTTAGCAGTTAGCAGTTAGCAGTTAGCAGTGAATGGTTTTTCGTGTGCTGTGCGAGACGTGGGGGACGGGTACGGTATCCAGAACACTGCGCATCAAGTTCCGAAATCCTCCCGTCACCGGTGGCAACATACGTCACACCCGTGCACTCGTACTCATTCCTAATTCCGAATTCATAATTCATAATTCATAATTCATAATTCTTCCTCCGTATGTTCGCGATGATGTTCGGTCGAGCCGGTGATGACATCGAGGAGCACATACCCATCGAGCCACGGGCATGCGGCAGAATC
>CAIPUQ010000116.1 GCA_903868295.1 uncultured Roseiflexaceae bacterium | reverse complement strand
GTCAGGCGCAGCGAGGTAAACTCCGAAACGTCCGCATCCATGTACTGCGCAACGCCGACCGCATAATCATGGGTCTGCAGGCCAGTACGAGTGATGCGCAACACCTGAAGTTGCTTGTCGGTCTTGCAATAATCCGGTGTCTTGGGATTACACCCCAGAACCACAGCAACCGTCCCATTGCGCTCTGATGCAGACATGGTCGGTGATCCAAGTCGTGCATACGACTCCCATTCTGACGGGGCATCTGGCGCATCCTTGCGTGCCTTGATGCCACTCCACTCGGGATCGCGGACTATCTGCCAGGTCGCGGGTTGTGGATCTGGGATGCCGTCTGTGCCATCCATCATCACCATCTGCCGTTCGGCGAGACTGACGTTCTGATCTGCGTGCGTGACCGTCGCACTGCCCGTGCGGACCGCCACTTCGATACGTGAGGTGCTCGCTTGGAGGGTGGTATTGGATACAGGTATCACGCGGATACTGTAGCTCCCACCGGGCGTCATCCATACTTTGTAGCCATCAGGCAGGGTCACGCTGTATTCGACAACACTATACGGTTGGAATTCAGCGAGGTCATACCTGGCATATCCTGCGTTCTGCGTCAAGTTGACTACTTGCTTTTGTGTGGTCCACCGAGAGACCTGGTAGGTCGCATAGACAATGTCGGTGCCAGAATCCTGGGCCCACAACTGTATGTGTGTTGCATCGGGCAAAACCATTGACGCGACCGGACCGTAGCCCGCTGCGGGGAGCGTTTTGATGCGATAGCCGGGTTTCAACGGCAAACAGATATCGATTTCGCCTGCACAGGGGTCGAGCGGATCCGGTAAACGCTCGAGCGTACGACTACTCATGCTGCGGGGTTCTTGGTACAGGACCCCAGTAGCAACGTGGCTACGGAGCTGTGCGCCGTCGAGCGTGCGCATGGCTGCATTGTAGTTCGCCCAAGCAACCCGACCAAGCAATCCCATCACGATGAGCGAAGTCACAAAGAACACACCCAATATCAACCAAGCGCTGAGCTCGGTAGAGATGAGAGGTTTTGGGAGGTGTTGCTGGCGCGATGCATCGTTCATAGTTGTTCTCGAAAAGAGTGCCGTAGGCAACCGAAATCAATAAATTGGCAGATATCGATCGAGTTCCCAGCTGCTGACATGCTGACGATACGATTCCCATTCTTGGATGCGGGACTCCACAAATCGCTCATAGATGAGTGGTCCCAGGGTATCAGCAATCAGTTCGTCCTTTTGGATTGCGATAACAGCCTCACCCAAAGTCATTGGCAGCAATGGGTGCATGCGAGTCCGCGCATTCATCGTGACCAAATCTTCTTCGGCCGCAGGAGGAAGCGGAAGCTCGCGACGAATACCATCGATCCCTGCACGCAGCATAACAGCATAGGCCAGATATGGATTACACGATGGGTCTGGGCTCCGCAGTTCGATGCGTGTTGTTTGCGGGCGGTTGCCGAGTACCCGTGGGACACGGACCAACGCACCACGATTGGTACGCCCCCAACTTGCATAGATCGGGGCTTCGTACCCAGGCACGAGTCGCTTATACGAATTCACCAATGGGGCCAGCACAGCGACCATCCCAGGAGCATGTGCCAACAGGCCGGCCATGAAGTGTTTGGCCAACGGACTCAGCCCATAATGATCACTGGCATCTGCAAAGAGATTCGTCCCTGTCACACTGTCGACGAGACTCTGGTGCACATGCATGCCGCTACCGTTAATACCGACCATCGGTTTGGGCATAAACGACGCATACATCCCCTGTTGGAGCGCGAGCGAGCGCAACACCTGACGCAATGTCATGACGGCATCTGCAGCTGCCAAACCTGATTCGAGCTGCAAGTCAATTTCGTGTTGGCCGACAGCACCTTCATGATGTGTGGCATCAACGCCGATGTGAAACGATCCTAAGGCACGCACCACTTGCCGTCGAAAATGCGTGTACGAGTCGTTGGTTGCATCAAAATACCCCACCGAGTCGTTCGGAACGAGCACGGGGCGCCCGTCGCCATCCGCTTTAAATAGAAAGAACTCGACTTCGGCACTGAGCCGGTAGACAAAGCCCATCGACGCGGCTTCTTCGACCGCTCTGCGTAGCACGCGTCGTGGATCGCCCGCGTATGGACGGCCATCGGGTGAATGCACATCACAAATAAGACGCGCGGTGGGGATATCTGACCCGCCGGTGCTTGGCACGATTGCAAATGTCGATTTGTCTGCAATCAGATACATATCGGTCTCGGCCACGCGGGCGGGCCCGTCAAGCGCAGACCCATCGAACCACACGCCGTGGTCGAGGCAATCGACTATCATACTCGCCGGGATCGTGACGTTTTTGAGCATACCCGCAATATCAGTGAACTGTAAACTGACAAACTCAACATGGTGTTGCTGAATCTGCTGAATGACTTCGTCGCTGTGCATAGCAGGGGCAACCTTTCTTCCGTGCGGGTTATTACTGACGTGCAAACAATGCATCCACGAAGGTGGTTGCATCAAAAAGTGCAAGGTCGGTCATTTTTTCACCCGTGCCGACATACCGAACGGGGCGTTGTATCTCTTGAGCAATCGCAAACGCAATGCCGCCTTTGGCGGTTCCGTCCATTTTGGTAATTGCTACTGCAGTAACATCCGATGCTGCTGCAAACGCTTTGGCTTGCAATACACCGTTCTGACCGGTGGTTGCGTCGATGACCAAAATGACCTCGTGCGGTGCATCCGGCATCTTGCGGCGAATAATGTTACGCAGTTTGGTGAGTTCATGCATGAGATTCACTTTTGCATGCAAACGACCAGCAGTATCGATAATGACTACGTCGCAATCCGTCGTGGTGGCTACTTCCATCGCATCATAGACCACTGCGCCCGGGTCGCCGCCTTGCCCGCGTGATACAACGGGCACACCGACCCGCTGACCCCAGGCCTCGAGCTGTTCGGCAGCGGCGGCGCGGAAGGTGTCCCCTGCGGCAAGCACGACTTTTTGGCCACGGCCGAGGTACCGATGTGCGAGTTTCGCAATCAGGGTAGTCTTACCCGCACCGTTCACACCGACTACCAGTACCACATGTGGTTTGGTACTTTGGGTGACAGGACGATCTTGGTCCTGCAACATGCGCACCATCTCGTCGTGCAGCAACTGTTGGGCCTCGGCTGGTTCTTTGACACCTTCGCGACGGATACGTTCCTTGACACGCGTGATGAGCTCGGTGGTCGTGTTGATCCCGACGTCTGCCTGCACCAACAGCGCTTCGATGTCATCCCAGAGTTCCGGAGACAGAGCGGCACTGCGAAAGAGCGCGACTATTTGCCCAAAAAAGCTCTTCCGCGTCCGTTCGGTGGCAGTCGAAAGCTGTGCAGCTTCGGTTTGTGCCTCTGCTTCGGTACGAGGGGCATCGATCCCGCGGCCAAAGAGCCGCTTGAAGAGTGACATTACTTGGCCTCGATTGTAGCGGCGACCGAACGGACGGTTTGTGCAACGAATTCGACTTCGCTGTCCGTTAATTCGGGGAAGTTCGGCAACGAAAATACGGTCTGAGCTTGACGTTCGGTCACGGCGAGTCCACCGTTCGGGGCATACCGTTTATAGATTGGTTGGTGATGCGTTGCCATTGGGTAGTGGATGTCGGTCGAAACGCCAGCGGCTTTGAGCCGAGTCATATATGTATCGCGATGTGCTGATTCGACCACAAAGAGGTGGTAGACCGCTTCGTACCCTGCCGGGGTTGTCGGCAAAATGAGACCGAGGTCGGCACACTGTTCGCAGTAGTAAGACGCAATCTTGACCCGACGTGCGGTGCTCGCATCCAGATACCGGAGTTTGACCGCCAACATTGCTGCCTGGACTTCATCGAGGCGCGTATTCATGCCAGCGTCGACCGTCGAGTAATATTTGCGTTCCCACCCATAGACGCGGAGTTTGCGGAGCAGTTCGTCGTGACCGGCGTCGGTTGTGGTGATTGCCCCACCATCGCCGATTGCGCCGAGATTTTTGCTCGGATAGAAGCTAAACGCTGCGACCGCACCCATGCTCCCGGCCCGCGCACCATGGAGTCGCGCACCATGTGCCTGGGCGACATCTTCGATGACCGGGATACCATGGTGATTGGCGATTGCGAGAATGGCCGGCATGTCAGCCATCAGGCCATACAAATGCACCGGCATGATGGCCTTGGTGCGCGGGGTGATGGCTTGCTCGATGCACCGCGGATCCATGTTGCGCGTGACAGGGTCCACATCAACAAACACCGGAATCGCTCCGATCGCGACAATCGCTGCGGTACCGGGTACGCCTGTATTGGCAACCGTAATGACCTCGTCGCCGACGCCCACACCGAGTGCCACGAGCCCGAGCTGGATCGCGTCAGTACCGTTCCCCACCCCAATACAATGCGGCACTTCGCAATAGGCAGCAAAATCTGCCTCAAACCCTTTGACGGCAGGACCGAGGATGTATGCCCCGCTCCGCATAACCTGTAGGACGGCATCATCGAGTTCACGCTGGAGTTCAAAATATTGGCGCTTGAAATCACCGAATGGTATGTGCATCAAACTGTACCTCAATGATGGGCAAGAAATTCCTTCTGCACCTTCGTCCGTTTGAGTATACCAGAAGCACAGCAACCCGGACTTGACGCATCATTGTGCAGTAGTGTTCACCGCATGCATCCGGTAACCGACCGAGCGTACGGTCTCGATTGCGACGCCGGTTGCACCGGACACAAGCAGCTTCTTGCGGAGGTGCGAGATGTGGACCCAGACATATTGGGTTGCCTGATCGTAGCGATCGCCCCACACTTCGGCGAGTATTCGCTCATGTGATAGCACCTGGCCGAGATGATTGGCAAACAACACAAACATGCGAAACTCAATAGGTGTCACATCGACGGCGACTCCAGCAACTTCGATTCGTTTGCTCTGGAGCAATGCCACAACATTACCTACCTGCACCTGCGCAACCGGCAGAACGTCGACCCGCTTGCGACGCAAGACGTTTTGTACCCGTAAGCCGATCTCGGCCGTGCTGAACGGTTTGAGCACATAATCATCCACCCCCGCCCGCAAAGCGTCGAGGAGATCGTGTTCTTGCCGACTTGCCGTCATCATAATGACCGGGGTTGCGGTCCAGATACGGATATCACGGACAAATTCGAGACCCGACAGATCTGGCAAGCGCAAATCAACCAATATGACATCATAGTGCGTGCGTTCAACCCGTTCAAGCGCTTCTCGGACCGTTGCAACAACCTCGGTCGATCCATGCACTTCTGCGAGTGCGTGGCGAATAAAACGTGGCAGCGCATCATCGTCTTCGATCACCAGTGCATGAAATGCCGTCGTTTGTCCGTTCTTGGCTGATTGATTGGTTTGTAGTGCGGTAGGTACCGTGAATGTTACTATTGAGCCATCACGTTGGGGCGTCGCTTCCATGCGAATGCTACCGCCGTGTGCCTCAACGAAGTATTTGCAGATCGCCAGGCCGAGCCCGACACCTCCATGCGCAGCATGCTGATGTGCCTGATAGAATCGGTCAAAAACGCGCGCATACTCGACATCCGTCAGCGGCGTGCCATAATCGCGAACACTAATCGACACATAGTCCGATGCACCGACCACTGGTCCAATGATAATTTCGATGTCGCTCGTCGGTGCATATTTGACTGCATTGTCCAGCAGGTTCGTCAGCACTTGTTCAACTCTCCCGACATCCACTGAAATGACTTCATTCTGCATGAGCGTGAGGCGGCATCGTGCTTTCCAGGTGGAGTCTCGCCGCATAACTTTCTGGATCAGCACCGCCGCATCGATCGTTTCACGCTGGAGGGTGATCCCGTTGCGTTCAATCTGCGACAAGTTCAATACATCATCGATCAACGACTGGAGCCGCATCCCTTGCGCCCGGATGAGCTCAATCGTTGGTGACATCCCTTCTCGATGCGGCAACGCCGTGTTGTGCAACAAACTCGTTGCCCCAACGATAGCGGCCAGTGGTGTACGCAACTCGTGACTAATCATGCTCACGAAATCCGTTTTGAGGCGGTCTAGCTCGTGGAATTGCCGCATGTCCTCGAGCACCAAGAGATACCCCGTATGCGTAATGGGGACGACTTCGTGCCGGACAGGGATGCGTTCAGTACCGAGCTCATGGATGATTTCGCTCCGTGCTACGGGTGCATTGTGCATGACGTGCATCACCGGCAAATCAGTGGCAGCCAGCATCTTGCCACCCAGTGCATAAAACACCTGTGATTCGAGGAGCGCTGCGATTGCCATACCACGAGACACCGTCGGAAGAAGCTGCTGTGCACGGGTATTTGCCAGCAAAACTTCCCCCGATTTGCTAATCAACACAAATCCCAACGGCGCGCTTTCGATCACGGTTGACAGTCGCTCATCTTCTCGCCGCAACTGTTGAAAAAGGGTGACATTTTCAACCAGAAGTGCAATAAGCTGGCGAACCAGTCCATCATCGGGCTGCAACGCTATTGCCATTACCCCGAGCGTGTTATCGAACAGCTCGATTTGACTATAGCTCAATGCAACAGCTCCCCATGCAACGTCGTACACCGGCCCGAGCCGACAGTCGTGGTAGGGTGGCTGGTCAACGGTGCCGACCGATGGGTCTATAGCGGCTATACAGCGTGGTGTGGTGTCGTGGCGGTCTTCGTCGTGTACCCAGAAAAACACTGCAGGTAACGAATATTCACTCCGCACCGTATCGGCCAGCAACTGCAATGGGTCGCGAGACTGTTGCAGTTTGGGAAGGGCGTCGACGACACGTTGCCCTGCCTCGAGCCGCTCGTTGAGAGAATGCATTTGCGTGAGGCGGATGGCGAGGGTATCGGTCAGTCGCTGCGCGGCTGTTTCTGCATCCACCAACGCGCGATTCAATCGGGTCTGGCGATAATACCCGACAGTGATAAGTGCCATAGCGAGGATTGCAAGGAACATCAACGTGCTATTGATGAGTACGACTTGATTCGAAAACGCTGCTGCTTCGTCTCGGATTTGCATCTCGTGCAGGTGCGCAGCCGTACGAATGTCGGTTATCTTCCTGCGCACATACTCGTATTTCATACGGTTGGCATTTTGGGCAAAATCCCGCTGTGCATCCGCAACAAGACCCGACTCGACGAGGGACATTTGGTATTCGGGGTGTTGTTGGCGCCAGTCTCGAATGAGCGCTTCGAGTTCTACCCGTGCAACCTCGAGTTTGCCATCGGATTGCATGTTGGTATTGCGTTGCAACGCACTCGTTGCCGTGACGAGCCGTTCGTATGCTTGTGCATAATCTTGACGAAAGATGGTGTCTTGGGTAATCAAATACCCACGCGCAGCCGCCCGCATTTCGAGGAGTGCAGAGGTGATATCGTCGATGTCATGGGTTATTTCGTTGTACACCGTCCGGCGTTCGCGCATCGCACTGATACTGGCCTCGCGCCAGGTAGGGATAATCAACAGCACGAACAGGATAATATAAATTGTGACCACCGCCGCAATCGTCAACCGTTGTGAGCGTGGCGGCGGAACAGCCGGATTTTTCATTGTCACGGTACTCGCACATGTGTCAGGTAGCCAAACAGTTCTCCACACATTGTAATCGTTTCGTAGTCACCGATGGGCTCTAACGTCTGTTCGATATACCCCCGCTCAGGGAATCGCTCGGGGGTGTACAGCAAGTAGACCTCGCGGCCACGGAACGGCACAAAATCATATGGCTCATCAGGCCAGTACGTTGAGAATTGGACAGTCTCGTTCAAGTATTCAAGCGACTTCCACGTACCTGCATGCAGGTCATTGAGTTGCCCGACGATGATGACCTCGGTGTCGCGAACCGGCTTTTCGGACAAAAATCGTGCTGCGGCACCTGCTCGTTGTGTCTGTGGATCGACCCCATAGCGACAGACCAACGCAAGTCGGTTCACATAGACTTCGCTGTTTATCGCAATGATTGCACCCAGAACGACGGCGACACTGACCTGCACAACTCGCTTTGGGAGGACTGCCAGCAATCGATCCCAGACCCACGACAACCCAATTGCAGCCTGCAACATCAGAACCGGAACGATCACGAACAATCGATAATGATACGAACTTATCGGGAGTGTATAGACCGCTAACGCCGTGACCCCTCCCCAAAACCACCCAAGCACGAGCATGCTCCGTCGGGTATGGATACGGTTGTGGACAATCGCCGTTCCAATGACGAAGAGGATTGCGGTCACGACATCCAGGATGGGTACATTTGCATGATAGAAATCAATGAATGGACTCGTAAAAATTGCTTCCATTGCCATTCGGTAGAGGTATAAAACATACATGAAAACAGATGTATCGTTCAGTGCAGCCTCACGGTACACCCATCCCGACACAAACGAGCCATCGGTAATTAAACGAGAGAAAAACTCCTCGGGCAGGACAGCAGCCCAAACCAATTGTGGGAGTAACCCCAACACTGCTAACCCAATGAACAATCCGATGGTGGGCAGAGCGGGTATGACCGTTTGGCGTTCGACAATCAACCACGACAGCAAAATCAACACACATAATACGGCCCACGCCCATGCATCGACATAGAAGTTTGCATGCATGGCCAGCATAAACGCTGCAACCGCTGCAGGCCATGCCTTGCGCGTCGCAACCAACTGCCAGACACCCCACAAGACAACGGGGAGGAAGATTGCGGCATAAATATAAGAAACGGCTACTTGTCGACTAAAGTGGATATGTGTATGGGCGAACGTCAGCAAAAGCGCACTCAAAAATCCTACTCGTTGCCCATACAATTGACGGCCAAGCAGGTAGATTGCACCAATCGACGAAATCCCCGCAAGAGCCGGCATAAACCGAACGACCCACGCCTCGCTGCCAAATGCGTGAATGAGACCGCGGAGCAGTGTGAGATAAAACGTTCCCACGCCATCCATCGCCGTCAATGTGTATGCAAGTGGTCCAGCCTCGACAAACATGGTTCGGGCCCACCAGCCGATCAACCCATCATCTCCATTGAGAATATTTGGATAATCGTCCAGCCAAGTAAGTCGAATTACCGCACCAACAATCATTAATCCGATAATAGGGAGCACATCGCGCTTATGGGTTTTCCACCACGCAGTGAGGTTCACCTGTGGTCGCACACCCCACAAAATCAATACCCAGCCCCACAGGTACGAATAGTTTAGGACAACTGCATACCGACTCCGAACATCAGGGTTGATAATGGCAGTTGTCTCGACAAGCTGCGGTAAGGTAAGTTGAACGTATTGGCGTATGGCTACAACAAGCAACAATACTACTCCCGCCATCACCACTATGGGCATAGGTACATTCAACTGACTGAACAGTCCTGCAGAACGATCAGCATACCGTTGTTGTAGCTCGAAGCCAACGATGGTCAAGACAATCGACAACACCACAACCAGGCCATCTGGGAGCGCAAACACATCGGCCACACCAAGTGACCCTGCCAGTACTATGAGCACCAATGATGCAACAAAAGTTGTAACTCGCCAAGGGTTCATGTGTATCATGTGTACGCTTTCGATATTTTCACTGTATGTATCATCCATCACGTTCCTTGTGACAATCCTATACCAGTTGTTTTTTTCCTAAAGAACGCCATAAATCATGCCTCCGCAGCGCGCAAATGCGATGACACAGACGTGCGTGTCCCGAATACCTATAGAAGTGGCTTGTGCTTTCAATCAATGTATGTGCAGGATGGAATCTGGCTGCGTTGCTGCATCAGAGCGATTTGGTACTAACACTTGGATGAAAAGTTTGATTTTTCTTTCTATTTATCAGAATTCAATCGTCAAAACGTCATCTTTTCTCTCACTTCAGAGTGCTACACTTCAGCTGTATTAATGTGCGAGGTTGGTATGATGATAAAAAAATTGCTCTTTGCAGTATTTGCTTTGACCTGCATCATGATTTCGGCGCTGCCGTCTGCTGCGATCGGTCCAGTGCGTGCAGCACCAGAAGAACAATCTACGTTCGAAGATTCTCGCGCTAATAGCCGAACAATCGCAGGCAGAGTCGTCCCTACCACAACCAGCCCCACTATCAATGTCGCGAACGGCGGTTCCCGTATCGTTGCCAATACCTCGTTCGAATTACAAGCCAACAGCGGGATGATTTGTGAATCAGCCATGCGCGGTTGGCTGACAACACACCCCGTGCAAGGATCGTGTCGCGTCTTCGAAGTATGGAACAAAAATGCTGCCAACGACAGTCTAGTCGGCAACGGTGCGCCTGATGGGACCTATTACATTGAGCTGAATGCGTTTACGGTATCCATGGCATACCAACCAATTTGTATGGTCGGTGGAGAGTCGTTTGATTTCGAATTCTATCATCACGTCCGCAATTGGAGCGACACCAATACCATTGAGTTCCGCTTTGGAATTCCCAGTGGCCTCTCAGCCGGCTCCAAGGCGTCTGACTCGTACTCGCGCCAAATCATGCGTGGCGTCAACGTCCAAGGTGGAAGTGGGAGCACCGCAACCGCAAGCGTGACCTCATACACGGGTACCACCGGGACCGCTGCAGTCGTGCAGGCGGCACCGATTAAGAACTGGGTCAAGTTCTCTGGTACACATGCAATTGATGCGTCATTTGGCGGTGTCCGCAATCTCGGCTTCTTTGGTATTTTGCCCGCTGGTGCATCCGCAAACTTGGTCGATCAAGTATCGGTCGACTTTATCCCTCTCGTTGACCTCGGGACGAGCCGAGACCAGACCGCCGACGAACAAGGAAGTCCGGCTTCGATAAACATTCGCATCAACGGCCGGGTTACTGCCGGCACCAAAATCGCCCTGCGTCGCAAAACGGCAGACCCCGGTGACGCAGTAAGCGATACCGACTTCAGTCTCGGGACAGTGACCGCAGGAGTCAATGGCACCGCGACAGTCACGCACACAGCGGGCAGCAATGTCTGGCTCATCGAAATCCCAGCCGGCGATTATGACGGTGGCTTGATTGCTGCCAACAATCAAGGTGGGCTGACCATTCCGGTGACCTATGCATACGACATGTCACCCGAATCGACCGAATATGCGTTTTTCGAGATTGCCCCTCCCGGCGAAAACGGTTCTACCGACGCCACCACATTCATGACTGGCGATCCCATCTGTGACGGGTCAACCAAAACAGACGGCGTCGTCTATACCATTACCAATGTCAACCCCACCAATACGCCGACGTTGACACCAACCAGAACATTTACCCCGACGCTGACACCGACATTCACTCCCACCCCGACCCCGTCCGGGCAAACCATCACCTTCCCTGCTATCCCTGACAAAGTCGAAGGCGCTCCTGCGTTTACCCTTGCTGCCACCAGCTCATCGGGGCTGCCCATTACCTATACCTCAAACTCACCATCCGTCTGTGCGGTTGTCGGCAACACCGTTACCATCCTCGGGCCTGGTGATTGCGACATCGATGCAGATCAACCGGGCGGCACCACGGGCGGCGTGACATACACCGCCGCTACCACAGTGAATCGTGTCTTTAAAGTCACAGCTACACAGTGGATAACCTTCCCACCGATCAGCAGTAAAGTGTATACACTGCCCGATTACGATACGACCTCGACTGCATCTTCGACACTCCCGCTCACCTTGACATCAACGACCCCTGCCGTCTGTACAATTGTCGCTGGCAAAATTCATTATGTCGCCCCAGGAACTTGCAGTGTCACTGCGTCGCAGGCAGGCGGTGTCGTCGGCGGGGTAACCTATGCAGCTGCAACAAACGTGACCCGTTCGTTCCCCGTCCTCGGGGTCGCGCAGGCTATCACCTTCCCTGCAGTCAGCCCCAAAAACGTCTACGAGCCTGCATTCGACCTAGCAGCCACGAGTGACTCTGGCTTGCCGATTAGCTATACATCATCCAATCCCTCCGTTTGCACGGTCACCGGCAAAAAGGTCACCTTATTTGCCAAGGGGACGTGTACCATCGTCGCCTCTCAGCCCGGTGGGACAATCGGCGGTACAACGTATGCTGCAGCGACCAGCGTGACACG
>CAIPUQ010000115.1 GCA_903868295.1 uncultured Roseiflexaceae bacterium | reverse complement strand
GGGACGGGTATTGGAGGCGGTGTGGTGATTGGGCGGGACCTCTACTTGGGGATCGATGGCACTGCAGGTGAGTTTGGCCACCAGACATTGGCACTCAACGGCCCACGCTGTGGTTGCGGGAACATCGGTTGCCTCGAAGCATTGGCAAGCGGCCCGGCCATCGTCGCGCAGGCCACGCAGCTACTCGAAGACGGTAACGCGCCACACTTGGCACAGGCGCTCGCCAAGGGCGACGTATTTACGCCCGCATTGGTGGCACAGGCTGCAAACGCAGGTGATGGAGCGTTGGTGCGACTCCTCGATGACGTCTATGCCGCTATCGGTGCGGGTGTCGCCAATGTCGTGACGATGTTCAGTCCACACGTGGTGGTACTGGGTGGCAGCGTGAGTAATCTCGGAACTCCGCTCCTCGCGGCAGTGCGTCAGGTAGTGCAGCAACGGTGTCGTGCGACTCCAATTGAGCGCATTGCAATCGTACCGGCGGTGCTGGGTGCCGACGCAGGCATGCTCGGCGCTGCACAATGGGCGTTTCGACGGCTACAGCAACGGGAGGCCCCATGATGGAACTCGAATACCGACCACGCGACCCCGTCACCTATCGACCGCGTATCGCGCTCATCGGCTGCGGAGGCATCACGCAGCATCATTTGACCGCATACCACGCTGCCGGGTACGACGTGGTGACCCTGTGTGATGTCGACATTGCCCGTGCCCACGCACGGCGCGATGCGTTTTACCCCGCTGCCCAAGTCACCACAGACGTCCATACCGTGTTGCGCGATCCGACGATTGCAGTGGTCGACATCGCTACCCATCCCGCCGAACGCGTCTCGTTGATCGAAGCAGCCCTGCGCGCAGGCAAACACGTACTCAGCCAAAAACCGTTCGTCCTTGACTTGGCCGACGGTGAACGTCTGATTGCGCTGGCGGCAGAAGCAGGGGTGCAATTGGCGGTCAACCAAAATGGCCGTTGGGCACCGCATGTGGCGTACATGCGTGCAGCGGTTGCAAAAGGCGTGATTGGTACCGTGAGTAGTGTGGATATGACGGTGCAGTGGGATCACAACTGGGTGGTCGGTACACCGTTCGACGCCATCGATGATCTGCTGCTCTATGATTTCGCCATCCACTGGTTCGACATGCTGACCTGTTATTTCCCTGGTCAGCAAGCCGTCGGGGTATCGGCCCGTGTCGTCACGAGTGGGCAACAGACTGCCCGACCGCCATTGCTCGGGCACGTCATTGTCGAGTATCCCAACGCAGTCGCGACCCTTTCGTTCAACGCCGATACGCGGTTCGGGGGGAGCGATCGTACCGTCATCGTCGGGAGCACAGGTACCCTCCAGAGTATAGGGCCGAGCATAACCACGCAGTCGGTGACGGTGACGACCGCAGCAGGGGTCAGCACCCCAACCCTGCAGGGCGCGTGGTTCCCCGATGGATTTCATGGCACGATGGGTGAGTTATTGTGTGCCATCGAGCAAGGTCGTGCGCCGTCGCACAGCGCTGCAGAAACCATGCGGAGCTTGGAACTCTGTTTTGCAGCGATTGCGAGTAGCAGGAGTGGCGCGCGGGTCACGCCTGGGTCTGTCCGAAGGTTGTCATCAAACGAAAAGGAGAACGTATGAAAACGTGGAAAATCGTCGGGATCAACTTCGACCACATGCACATGGGCGATTTGCTGCGCAAAGTTTCTGAGCATCCCAATGCCGAAATTAGTGCGATTTGTGACGAAGATCCGGCGCGCATGCAGGCCGCAATTGCGAACTTTTCGATCCCTGCCGACCGCGTGTTTACTGACTACCGCCGGTGCCTCGACACCATCAAGCCCGATATCGTCATTCTGTGCGCTGCCACTGCAACGCACGGCGAATGGGTCGAAAAAGTCGCCCCGTATGGCGTCCATATCCTTGTCGAAAAGCCT
>CAIPUQ010000114.1 GCA_903868295.1 uncultured Roseiflexaceae bacterium | reverse complement strand
TCTGTGAGTGCATCTGCATGCGTGTCGAGCGCTGTCCGCAGACCATGGAGCATTTCGGTGGTGATGATGATGGTGTGGGCCACGCGGGCAGCTTCGAGCTGTGGTATTTCGATTTCGGCGATTGTTGCGCCGGCAGCACGCAGCGCAGTCAGCATCTCGGTACATCGCGCGACGATTTCTGTATCTGCATGCGAAAACCACGCAGGCATGTAGCCGACGCGCAACCCTGCCAACGAACGGTTGCCGAGTCGTGGCGCTACCACACTGGGCTGTCGCATGCTTGCTACATCTGCGTCATCTGCACCGGCCATGGTCTCATACGCGAGTGCCAAATCGCGCACCGTCGCGGCAATCGGTCCGGGGTGCGACATGCTCCAGACCACGCCCGCGCTCCCCTGTGAAGAAATCCGGCCGTATGTGGGTTTGAGTCCATACAAGCCACAAAACGCCGCCGGAATGCGGATTGACCCGCCACCATCTGCACCCAACCCGATACAGACTTGCCCGCTCGCGACGGCAGCTGCCGCACCTCCCGAGCTCCCCCCTGCGGTGTGTGCGCTGTTGTAGGGGTTACGCGCTGGACCGTAGGCCGCATTGGTACCCACCACACCCAGACCTATCTCGTGCATTTGGCCCTTGCCGACAATCAAGGCACCCGCTGCCCGGAGGCGCGCAACTGGCGTTGCATCGACGACATCCTGACCGACGCCCAAGAACGTCGTGCCGCCACCCGTGCGATAGCCGCTGACCGAGAACTCATCTTTGATCGAAACAGGTACCCCATCGAGCTCGCTCAATACGTTGCCGGCCTGAAAACGCGCAGTTGCTGCGGCTGCATCGCGGAGCAACGCAGCATCGTCATACGCGATGAATGCATTTAAGTGGACAAACGTTGGGTCTGATCGTAGCGCAATCCAATGCTGTGCAACAGCAGTCGGAGTGAGTGTTCCGGTGCGATAGGCAGCCTGCAATGCCCCTGCATCCCGAACACGCGAATCCACGCTGTCGGCTCCAGCATCTACGATTTCGGTGTCTGCGCGTGCGAGTGGGAGCAGTGGCCAGTCAATGAACGTCGGCTCCACCATCGCGGTGTACAACTCGTGCTGTGCGCGAAATGCCGTCACTCCTGCGCTTTTCAGTAAGCCAGGAGCAAGTATCGACCGGATGCGTGGGCGTTCCATGCACCAGCGCAATAGCCGTAACGGGATACCCGAGAGTACCGGTAACGACGCAGAGGTTAAGTCGTACATAGCGTCTCCTTGGCACACCGTTGCCTAGACATGCAACGCGACACCGGAACATCCGGGGTCAGCCCCACCCTGTGGGACACCATCACGCAACGAAACCGCATGCACCAGTGCCATTGCACCGTGGCTCTGCGGCAATCGACTAATCGGGTGCTTGGTGCGGACTTCTGCGCAGATATACTCGGGGATGCGGCCGTGACACACGATATTGTTCCCCTGGCAATCGAACCGCGGTGCGGCAATCGCGTCGTTGATGCTCATGCCAAAATCGAGGAAGTTGAGAATCGTCGTGAGGACGGCAGTGATGATGCGTGATGCGCCTGGTGCACCAACAATCAACAGTGGTTTGCCGTTCTTCGAGATGATGACGGGCGCTATCCCCGTCGTTCGACCGACACGGGGTGCAATCGAATTGCGATGACCAGGGAACGGGTGGAAGTTGACCATTGAGTTGTTGTACATGAAGCCTAACCCAGGCGTGATTACCCCCGATGACATCCCCAACGAATGGGTCAAACCAACCACCATCCCATTGCGATCGACCACGCTGATGTGCGTCGTGTCGGGTGCGGTGGTCGGCGTGTCACCCGTCGTGATTGGTTTTTCGGCGCGGATATGGGCTTGCCATTCCGCTGCACGTGCCTTCGACGTCATCCATGCGACCGGGACGTTGCCTGCCCGCGGGTCGCCGAGATGCGCATTGCGGTCGGTGAACCCTGCCTTCATCGCCATTGCGACGAGATAAATGTATTCTGCTGAGTTGTGTCCGAGTTGCGCAATATCGAAGCCTTCGAGGATGTTGAGGATTTCGATAACCGTCGGCCCGCCATGTGGTGCCTGCGACGTCGCGATGTCGTACCCACGGTACGTTCCGGTCACGACCTGTTCGTCACTCACCCGATAGTCGCGCAAGTCGGCTGCCGTCACATACGCGCCATTTGCTGCCAAATCACGGGTCATCTGTTCTGCCAGAGCACCGTGATAAAAATCCTGTGCACCATGCTTCGCCAAATGCGTGAGCGTGCGTGCATAATCGGGATTCTTGAGTATTTCACCTTCGTCGTACGGTTGCCCATCACGCAGGTACAGCCGCGACGCTTCTGGGTTAGAGGTAATGTATTCGGTCATCGATACTTGTTCTGGGTATTTATTGCGGCCCTTCCACCGTGACGCGAGGTGGCTATCGACCATAAAGCCGCGTTCGGCGGTCTCGATTGCCGGTGCAATGGCGTCGGCCCAACTGAGTGTGCCGTATCGGCTCAGCAACGTATCGAGGGCTGCAACGGTACCAGGGGTACAAATCGATGTGTACCCTTTATCGTTGACTTTGCCTTGCAAAAAATACCCCCACCCATCAGGCGAGAGGCGGATAAACTTGTCGACCCACATATCAGGGGTCACCAACGATCCGGCCAAAGCCGGAGCATCGAGAAGCACCGGAGCTTCACCAGGCTTTTGGAGCAATGCAAGTGCGTAGCCGCCAATCCCACACATTTGCGGGTTGACGATGCCCTGCACAAAAGCACAGGTGACAGCCGCATCAATTGCATTGCCGCCGCGCCGCAGGACCTGTGCGCCTGCCTCGACTGCAATCGGTTCTGGTCCCGAAATCACTGCTTGCATGGATAGCTCCTTTGCGGTGTGAGTGGTCTGTATTGTACTGCAACTCGACAAATTTCATTTGTTCATAGGGTATACTGAACATGCTGAAAGGATTTGCCCATGCATACGCGTGACCAAATACGATTGACGACGCTTGCCAGTTGTGCTGGCTGAGCAGCCAAAACAGGACCGGGTGTCCTGGCAAACATCTTGGACGGGTTGACGTTCGATACCGTACCGAATCTCCTCGTCGGGACCGCGCGCGCCGATGATGCAGCAGTATATAGGCTTTCTTCCACACAGGCATTGGTCCAAACAGTCGATTTCTTTCCACCCATCGTCGATGATCCGTACGATTACGGCTATATCGCGGCGGTCAATGCGATGTCCGATATCTATGCAATGGGTGCGGTGCCGACGTTCGCATTAGCAATTGCCGCAATGCCGTCTGACCTGCCTGTGGCGGTCATCCAACGCATCATGCAAGGTGGAATCGATGCCGTGCAACGTGCCGGTGCTGTCGTTGCGGGTGGCCACACCATAACCGATCCAGAG
>CAIPUQ010000113.1 GCA_903868295.1 uncultured Roseiflexaceae bacterium | reverse complement strand
TGCCGATAATCAGATGACCCACAAAGCGCTTTTTCAATTGCCCACCGGCGAACAAATCGAGAGCGTCCTGATGCTCTACCCCGACCGTGCCACGGTCTGTGTATCGACCCAAGCAGGCTGTGCGATGGGGTGTACGTTTTGTGCGACCGGCAGATTGGGGTTGTTGCGCAACCTCGAGAGCCATCACATCGTTGAACAAGTAGTGTGGGCACGGCGTACGTTGCGGTCGCTCCAACCGAGCACCGCACACACCGCACCGACACAGGCCGATGCCAGTGGCGACGACTGGTGGGGCAATGACGGTGGGCATCCCGATGCACTGCCACAACACCTGGGGAACGTGGTGTTCATGGGCATGGGCGAACCCTTTGCCAACTATGATCGCTGGTGGAAGGCCGTCGAATGCCTACACGATCCCAACGGCATCAACATCGGCGCCCGCGGGCTGACGGTGTCGACCGTCGGATTGGTCCCCGGCATCAAAAAGCTGGCCGACGCGCCGTACCCGATCAATTTGGCTATCTCGCTCCATGCACCCAACGACGCACTGCGCTCGAGCATGATGCCGGTCAATGATCGCTGGAACGTCGATGAACTGCTCGCTACCACGCGGGCGTACATCACCAAGACCAACCGTCGCGTGTCTTTTGAGTACGTGCTATTGCAGGGGCAAAACGACACCCCGGAACTCGCCGCAGAGCTGGCCGACAAACTCCAGGGCATGCTCTGCCACGTGAACCTCATCCCGTGGAATCCCGTCCCGGGGATGCCGCTCGGTCGCTCGGAGCGACAGAGGGTGGTGGCCTTCCAACGGGTCCTCCAAGACGCGCATGTGGCCTGTACCGTCCGCGTCGAACGCGGGATGTCGATCGCCGCAGCCTGCGGACAACTCGCCGGGTCGGTGATCACTGGCCCTTAAGGAATAGCTATGTATCTGCCTCTGTTGCTTTTGGTACGACGCATCATCGGCGCAATCTGTGTCGTCATCGGCATCATCGGCTTGCTGATGCCCGTCTTGCCCGGCTGGCCGTTCCTCATCCCGGGGATAGCCCTGCTCGGGCCGCGTGACCCCATTTTGCGCACGTTGCACTTCTGGATTATCCGCGTGCTCAAGTTCACCAAATCGCGCAAGACGCCATGGATTGCCCAGACCGGCGACAAACTCTATGTGCTCTACAAACAGACACGCACCACGGTAACCCCGCTGATCCTCAAGATGGAAGCGACACTGGAGCGCTGGACGGGTTACACTACACCCCCCAAAGGCTCATAAGCGGTCCGCCAGACAGACGTGCTATTATGCAAGCAGAACGTTCTGTCGAGGAGTCGCTATGAGCACCAAACCCCAAAATGTCAAAGGCATGCGTGATCTCTTGCCGCCGGCGATGATGTTGCGCCAGCATATCATCAAGACCCTCAGCACTGTCTTCGAACGCTACGGCTTCGAACCGCTGCAGACGCCGGTACTCGAACACGCCGAGACGCTCGAAGGCAAATTGGGCGACGAAGAACGCCTCATCTATCGCTTCGAAGACCATGGCGGCCGCAAGCTGGCCATGCGGTACGACCAGACCGTGCCGTTGGCCCGCGTGGTCGCACAATATCAATCACAACTCCAGCTGCCCTGGCGGCGCTACGCCATCGGCGCATCGTACCGCGGCGAACGCACCCAGCGCGGCCGCTATCGCGAGTTCTACCAGGCCGATATCGACATCATCGGCTCGGCCTCGCCGGTCGCCGATGCCGAGATTATTGCCGTCCTCACCGACGCGCTGACCGCCCTCGGGTTCGACAACTTCGTCACCTTGCTCAGCCATCGTCAAATCCTGGGCGGCATCGCCCGCGTGTCGGGCCTCGACGAAGCAGCCGCCGGGTCGGTCTATCGGGCCATCGACAAACTCGACAAAATCGGTGTCGACGGTGTGCGCACCGAACTGACCAACAGCGGCGTCTCGGCAGCGGCCTGCGACCAGATTCTGCACCTCGTGTCATTGACCGGCGAGTCCAACGACGTCCTCGATGCCCTCGCCAGCGCATTGGAAGGCGACGAGCGGGCCCAGGCCGCCATCGTCAACCTGCGAGGCATCATCGCCGCCGCCGAGGCCATGGGCGTACCCAGCAACCGCTACACGGTGGCACCACGGCTGGCCCGCGGCTTGTCGTACTACACCGGGATGGTCTGCGAGGCCGTGGTCGAGTCACCCCCGATGGGGTCGTTGCTCGGCGGCGGGCGCTACGACGACCTGATCGGTCTGTTCGCCGACAAATCACTGCCCACCGTGGGTATCGCCTTTGGGCTCGACCGCCTGCACGACG
>CAIPUQ010000112.1 GCA_903868295.1 uncultured Roseiflexaceae bacterium | reverse complement strand
CACTCGATTGACCACCAAATATCACGCCGATGCGAATACGGTTCATATCGGGGACTCCTCTATGCGGCGTTGAACGGCCATTCTTCGCCCAGAATTTGTACTTCGGGTTCGAGGGTGATACCACTCTGCGTAGCGACCGTGGCGCGGATGTGCGCCACCAGCGCGCGGACATCGGCACTCGTCGCACCACCGCGATTGATGATGTAATTTGCATGACGCTCTGCGACCACAGCGGTCCCGACTGCGTACCCTTTGAGTCCTGCAGCTTCGATTAATCGACCAGCAGAATCGCCGGGTGGGTTCTTGAAGACACTCCCGCATGACGACCCTTGCGGTGTCTTGCTTTTGCGCAAGACTGCGGTGTCAGCCAACTGGACAGCCAGTTGCTGCTGATCGGCGCGTTGCAACCGAAAGGTCGCACCTACGACAATGGGCTGGATATCACCCGCATGCATACCGTGCACCAGATGTGGGACGGCGTGCTGTTTGAGTGCACTGGTCCGATATCCGAATCCGAGCACGGCCGGAGGGACGGTTTGGATAGAGCCGGCTCGCCACAGGTCGACCGATTGTACGGTATCTGCCATTGCACCACCATAACACCCCGCGTTGCCGTACACCGCTCCACCCACCGTGCCGGGTAATCCCTCGGCCCACGCCATACCGGCCCAGCCTTCATTGACGAGCTGGCGCACCGTGCCGGCCATGGGGGCCCCAGCGCCGATATGGACCGCCGCACAATCAAAATCTGGCGTTATGTCAATGTGCATATCACGCATGCGAATCACGACGCCGGGTAAGCCATCGTCGCTGATGAGCATATTGCTCCCCCCACCGAGGATCCAGACGGGAAGCATGCGCGAATCTGCAAAGGCAATCGCCTCGGCCACGCCGTGTGGGGAACGCACCGTGGCAAGATAGCGCGCTACGCCACCGATACGCCACGAGGTCAGCGCAGCGAGTGGAACAAACTCCGTCAGAATGAGGTCAGGCATGCTCATAGTGTTGCTCCGAGCGCTGCCAAGAGTGCAGGACCAACGGTTGTCCCATCACCTGCACTGAGCGTAATGACGACGTCACCCGAGCGCACCAATGCCCGCAGGAGAGTGACTGTATGGGCAGGAGTACCCGAAGCGCTGATCATGGGGTGATTGATGTGGGTGACCAGCCATCCAGCGTCGATCCCACTGATGGGTTGCTCACGCGAGGCATAGATATCGCCGATGAGGACGCAGTCGGCATCACCAAAAGCGCTCGCCCATTCGGTGACGAGCATCTGCGTACGTGAAAATGTGTGTGGTTGGACATAGGCAATAATGCGGCTGCCCGGATAGCGTTGCCGGGCAGCCGCCAACACGACACGGACTTCGGTTGGGTGGTGCCCATAATCGTCGATGATACGGACGCCCGCAACGTTGCCAACCTGTTCGAAGCGCCGTTTTGCACCACGAAATCCCGCAAGGGCGGCCACGACGGCAGCGGGTGCAGCCCCTGCCATGACGGCAGCTGCATAGGCTGCGACGGTATTGCTGATGTTGTGCACACCGGCCAGCGGGGTGTCGACGTGTGCATGCAACCGCGTCGCAAACACCCGCGGATCATAATGCCAGAGTTGGAAGCGCTGGCCGTCTGCATGGTGGCTCAACGCAGTGGCCGACCAATCCAACGGGATACGCGTACAGGCAACGGGATTGGCGGCGAGGGCTTCGTCGATGCCGTACCACTGCACGCCCGGTCGGTCGATGGTCTGACGAATACCGGCATCATCGGCACACACAAGGACCCGATTGGCGCGGGGGACCGATGCGACAAAGGTCTGGAATGCCCGCGCATAATCGTCTGCATCAGGGTAGATGTCGACATGATCCCACTCGAGTGTCGTGACAACGGCGATATCGGGCGTCAATGCGAGGAAGGTTCGATCGTATTCATCTGCTTCGATGACCAATGGCGCTGTGGGGTCGCCCCACGCTGCGGTGCGTGGCAAATCAGGAATTTCGGCACCTATCAGGTACCCT
>CAIPUQ010000111.1 GCA_903868295.1 uncultured Roseiflexaceae bacterium | reverse complement strand
GTGCGAGCGCCAAGTGGCCGACGTCTGTGCGCTCCCTGTCGCCGACGTCGACGCGATCAACGCCCGCGCCGAATGGATTGCCCGCTGGGGGCGCCAACGAAACTGGGAACTGACGCGCTGGAAGGAACCGCATACAGCTGATTCTATTGCCTTCACCATCCTCGGCAAAGGCGGCCCGCGCATCATACTGGTCGGCAATCATCACACCGCTGATGACGCGGCCGCTGCCGGGATTGTGACCGCGTTGACTGCGATGGCCGCCCTCGAGGAGTGTGGCGGATTGGGCGACGTCGGCTGTATCACGCTCCTGTCTGCAGGGGATGCGGCGGGGCGTACGCGGGCACTGCATGAGTTGTGTGGCCGGCATACGCATGTGCTGGTGCTGGGCGCCAACAGCGACGGCGCGTTCGCTGCATCAGATGCAGACGCCGCGACGGTTGTGCTGCGTGCGTGCGCCACCGCGCTGGGGATGCATTCACTCGACATCATCCCCGCTGCAGACGTAGCACCAATAGCCGGTGGGTTGCCTGCCCTGCGCGGTTTTGGCCCCGGGCCCAAACGTGGTATAGCCCCAACAATTGCATTGCTCGCACTCTTGTGTGCCCGGCTCGGCACACCGTCATAGATGGAGAACGCACACATGGATGCTCAGACACTCGTCCGCTACCTCACCCCACGCCTGCCTGCGTACCTGCATGAATTGACCGAATTATGCGGCATCGAATGCCCGTCAGAGTCCAAAGTGGGCGTTGATGTCGCTGGTGCGTGGGTACTCGACTGGGCGGCGTCTCGGCACTGGGAGGTGCGTCAGTGGCCCGATGCAAGCGCCGGGAACACCATCGCGCTGACCCTGCATGGCACCGGTACGGCGCGCATCATCCTGGCAGCGCACCTCGATACGGTGTACCCGGTGGGCATCGCCACCGAACGCCCCGTGCGTTTCGACGGCAACATCCTGTACGGCCCGGGCAGCGCCGACAACAAGAGCGGGCTGTTGTCGGGTTTGTACGCCATGGCTGCGCTACAGGACCTCGGTGCACTCGACACGTTCGCAGCGATAACGCTGATCTGCGGCGGCGACGAAGAGACCGACATGCGCGTCTCGCGGCAGTGTTTTGCCGACTTGGCACCGCACCATGATCTCGCGTTGGTGCTCGAGGCCGGGCGTGAAAACGGCGACATCGTGTCGGCCCGCAAGGGCGGCGGCAACTTCTGGTTCACCGTTACCGGCAAGGCTGCTCACGCCGGCGTCGAGCCGCACAAAGGCGCCAACGCCATCGTCGAATTGGCCCATCACAGCATCGCACTGCATGCCCTCAACGGCATGCGAACCGGTGCGACCCTCAACGTGGGGGTCGTCAACGGTGGTACCGTGTCGAACAGCGTGCCCGATCAGGCACAGGCCAAAATCGACGTGCGCATCACCGACCCGGCTGACCGGCAGGCAGTGACCGATGCCGTCTTGGCCATCGGTGCGCGCACAACCGTGGCTGGCACGTCGACTGTCGTCAGCGGCGGCTTCACGATACCTGCAATGGCCTGTACACCACAGATTGCCGCACTGGTCGCAGTCGCCAAAACGGCCGCCAACGATTTGGGGTTCAGCATCAACGACGCCCACACCGGCGGGATGTCGTATGCCAACTTCTTCGCAGAGCTGGGATTACCCGTGCTCGACGGCTTAGGGCCAATCGGCGGGAACGACCACAGCCCGGGCGAATACATCCTCGTCGATAGTATCGTGCCGCGTACTGCGCTTTTGGCGATGCTGATGACGCGGGTCTGAGCGTACAGTGTGTACTGATAACTTATAACTGATACCTGAAAACTGATACCTATATGTCGAATTCGCGTGTGCGCAGATAACTCACCCCTCCGATGATGATCATGGTTAGCCCGGCGACCATCATCCAATTGTTGACACCCAGCCACTCGGCAGTCGGACCTGCCACAATCATGCCGATCGGAGCGGCCATGCTCATCAGGCTGGTGAGAAAGGCAATTACTTTGCCGAGGTGCTCTGCGGGCACACTGCGCTGGATATATGCCGTAAATGGGATGTTAAAGCCCATGCCGCTCATGCCCATCACCACCACACAGCCACAGAACAACCAAAACGCATCAGCGGGTAGTGCCCCGGCGAGCAATGCACTGATGCCCAACGTTGCATTGGCAAGGGCAATCATCAAGAACTGCCGTTTGAGCCCGCCGGTCAGCCCGATGACCATCGCCCCGACCAGCATCCCAGTCGAAAACGCCGTCTGCACGAGTCCACTCTGCCAGGCCGTGCCGTTGAAATAGTTTTTGACGAGCAACGGAAGCAACGAACCAATCGGCATAAAGGTAATGGTGGCAATCAGCATCGGGATGGCCAAGCGCGCCAACGGAACGTTTTGACGAAAGGTGTCATACCCTACCCGCCAATCGGCCCATACCGAAGCAGCTCGCGCCGCGCTGGGTGCAGCCCCTCCGAAGCGTGCGCCGGCCATCGTCGCAACGGCAATCAGCGCGCCTATCACGTCGACGAGTAGCACCGCCTCGATACGGAGTTGGCTCATCATTACTGCGCCGAGCATCGGCCCGACCATGGTCCCGGCAGAGCTGACGAGTTGCATCAACCCGCCGACCCGGGTGAGTTCTGCGGAGGGCACGATGAGGGGCATGGCGGCTTGCATGGCCGGTTTGTGGAACGTGTCGCCCAATGCCCGCACAAACAATGCCACATAGACGACCGTCAACGACGCGTACCCGGTGACAAAGCAGAGCGCCAGAACCAGACTGGCAACTGCAGTCAAGCCATCGGCCAGCATGATGATACGTTTGCGCGGGTAGCGGTCAATCCAGACGCCGGCAATCATCCCGATCAACGCCTGTGGCAACAGCCCGACGATGCTAGCGATGGTCAATGCCAACGCCGACCCGGTCTCGACCGTGATCCACCAGATAATGGCGAACTGTACCGCACTCGAGCTGATAATCGACAGCGCTTGACCGATGTATATGCGCCAAAACGTGGCGCGCCAGGCAGTGTTCAGGTTCATGTGTTGCGCCCCTCTGCGAGCTGCGCGACGACCTCGGCACAGCGGGCAGCGCCGCGTTCCTCGGCAATCTGTTCGCCCAAGCGGGCGGCAGCTGCGCGCATCTGCGGATTGGTCGTCTGTGCGATTGCCGCTGCCAATTTGGCGACCGTCAACCGTTTGCGTTGGATCGGGGCTGGCCCGACGCCCAGGTCGTGGACGCGATGCCCCCAGGCGAATTGGTCATTGGCAAAGGGCACGACGATGTTTGGTACTCCTGCCCGCAAGCCCGCCGCCGTCGTCCCTGCGCCACCATGATGAATCACTGCGGCCATGCGTGGGAAGAGCCATGTATGCGGGACAGCGTCCACCCGCAGGATCGACTCCGGCAGAGCGAGGTCCTGCCCGATGCCGGCGATAATCGCCCGCCGTCCACTCTGGACGATCGCTGCTACCACCTGCTCGGTCAGGCCCGGGTACTGATTGATGCCGGTCATACTGCCGAAGCCGACATAGATGGGCGCGTCGGGGTGGTCGAGGAACGCCGCCAATGTCGGGCTCGGGGTGTATGCTTCAGGCTCGCGTACTTCCCAATAGCCGTGCTGGTGAATGTGCGCGTTCCAATCGGTCGGGCGCGCAAACACATGATTGCTACACGAGACAAGGGCGGGCTGACGAGCATTGTTGTGTCGTTCGAACGGCATACCAAAGTCCGCCGGCAACTGCCCGTAGCGTTGCTTCCAAAAACCCTTGATCGAATCCTTGCTGGCCATCCACAACATCGCCTGGATGAGGCTGTAGCTCAATGGGATGGTCAATCGATTGGCCGATACCTGCCCGTACAACACCACCGACGGATGTGCATTGGTGCGATGCATAGGGAACGGACTGGCCAGCACTGCGGGGATCCCATACAGCTGCGCGGCATAGTAGCCAATCGTACAGCCCGGATGGTACAGGATGATGTCGCTGCCCTCGCACGCAGCAAAGAAGTCGCTGACCATGTAGATGCCGTATTCCTTCATCTTGTTGAAGGCCAGCAGCATCTTGAGCGGGTTGTCCGCATTGCCCGCCTCGCGGAGCAACTTGGGGTCGACATTCATGGTCGAGATGTCGGCTTTGATCCCAACGAAGTCGACCCCGTACCCTTGCACAAATCCCGCAAAGCTATGATTGCCGGCGATTCGTACCGCCATCCCCTGCGCCTGGAGCTCCTGCGCCAAGGCAATATACGGCTGGAAGTCGCCCCGCGACCCGGCACACAAAATCGTCACCATCGCACACCTCCACATGGCCAAATCCAACACCGTGTTGTATGATTTGACTATAGCGAGAGCGTGGCCGTGCATCAACCAACAGTGACCGGCCGGATGTAGGATTTGTGAGGAACAGCGATGAACAAGCGCCACGACATCACGGCACAGACGAAGCAGAACCTGATAGATGCCTTTTGGCAGCTCTACTGCATTCGTCCCATCAGCCAGATCACGGTCCGCGACGTGGTCCAGCGGGCAGGGTACAACCGGAGCACATTCTACGAATACTTCCATGACGTACACGCGGTGCTCGAAGCCATCGAGGTCAGCATCATCCCCACCCTCGACACATTGCCGCCGTTCGACGGACCAAGTGGCGCTATCGGAATGCCCGTGGCACAGTTTTGGGAGTGGTATGCACGCAATGCCCGCTACTATGCGGTGCTCTTGGGCGAACGTGGTGATCCGGCGTTTGCTATCAAACTCAAACGGCAAATAACGCCGACGATTCTGGCCATGTTTGGTGACGCGCCGCCGGCTGATCAGGCGCGCCGTGCGTTGGTCGTTGAGTACATGTTGTCGGCAATGATAGGGGTGATGGCGCATTGGCATCAGCAGGCCGAGCCGATGCCCATCGACGAAGCCATGGCGCTGTTGCAACACATCATGCAACACGGGGTGATGGACGAACTCGCCGGCGCAGCGGGTATGTGACGCATCCACAAGCGCACAATCGAAATGCAGGGCGGGCGCGATGCGTCTTGCGCCTCCCGGTTTTCGTTGCTTCGTGGCACCATGGGGCAGATGGCCGACGTCGGTCGGTTGCTGTACGCGTGTGCCGCGGGGTCCCTTTTTCATGTGAAAAAAGAGAACCCGCGACCGAAAAGCTCCAGTGGTGAAGGGTCAGCAGTGCGCTGATCTGGCTGACCCTCAATCAAGCTCAGGAACCCATACGCATCCGCGTTACCACGGGGATTCGACATCCAAATCGTAACTGACATCCCAGTCAGACGGTGCGTCGGTGTAGGTCACAAAGACTTGTGCTCCTGCTTGGGCGCACCATTTGTCGCCCCACCAGCGGCCGCCCCAGTTGTTCCAGGTGGATGGTTCGCAGTCACCGACCCCGCCGGCGACCCAGGCTTGGCCAGTGAAGGTCATGACCGAGCCGACCTGTGAGATTTCCAGCGAGAGTTGGCCGGTTGCGCTGACCAGACAGGCCACTTCGGCCGACATCCGTGCGCTCAAATAGCCGCCGTAGACCTCGCTACTGCCAGACGAGACGAGTTTGAGCTTCCAGCCGCGCACTTCGCCTGTGGCGATGGCTTCGAGCATACACCCGTTGTTATAAATGGGGACCGAGATAGACACACTGATGTACATGCCGGAATAGACGCTACTCGCGCCTTTGTCGGCGGCCAATTTGGTCATCAGGGATGGGTATTGGGCTTTGAGGACCGCTGATCCTGCAGGCAATGTACCGATCAGGAACTGGGCTGACGCGCCGGCGTTTTTGAACGTGCCGGCCCCCGTAAAGCCAAAGTACCCAATGGCAATCGAGTTGTACTCGCCGATACCAAAGACGACACCGATGTTTTCGAACTCGACCGCAGCGAGTCTGATGTTGTAGACCTTGATACCGCCTTCGAGCCGGCGATTGCCGCTGGCGGTGCCGACGATCAACTGCACGTCGAAGTAGACATCGGTGTTGAGCACATCAGACTCGATGTGGTTTGCCAGGATGATGATTTCTCCGTCGCCATTGAGGTTGAGCGAGACGCGCTCTACATGCAAGAACGAATCAGTGCCGCAGCTCGAAACGCCCATCCGTTTGATGTCCATGTAGGACCCAAAGGCCAATTCGGTCATTTTGAACTCGCCGAGGGTATTGAGCTGGAACGACGCCGCGCCGTGTCCGTTGGCCAGTGTCGTGCATGTTTTGCTCAGAATAGTCCCCTGTTTGAGCGGCGTAATCCCTTTACTGGCGTCGTTGTAGGACTCGGCTGCTTTGGCGGCGACCAACTTGGGCTCGAGGTAATCAAAGGTATCGAGGTAGTCGTTGCGGGCTGCGGTGGATCCTTGTGTGCCGGCGGTATCCCAGGTGACGCCGTGGTCGCCGGTCCACATGTCTTGGAGCAAGTCGACGGGGTCCGAGTTGTTGTTGGTCCCATCATAGGTGCCGTACCCAAAGGTCTTGGACCACGTCTTGACGTCGTCTTTGACATC